>DATJRL010000225.1:0-2946 GCA_035504785.1 Caulobacteraceae bacterium | reverse complement strand
CTGGGCGCCGCGACCGGTGCGCGCGAGGAAGGCGGCGAACCGCGCCATGGCTTCCAAGCCCGGGAGCCGCTCGACCGCCGATCGGTAAGCTTCCTCGGCCTCGGTCTGTCGCCCGAGCCCTTCATAAGCGCGGGCGTAGGCGAGGGCGGCCTGAGGCGCGCGTCCTCCATCGGCGTCCAGCTCGAGCCGCCCGAGAACCGCCAGGGCGTCGTCGTAGCGGCGCAATTCGTTGAGCGCCTGGGCGCGGCCCAGCAGCAGGACGGGGTCGTCGGCGTGGATTCCCTGGGCGGCCTGGGCATAGAGCCGCTCCGCCTCCTCGTGGCGATCGAGGCTCGCGGCGGCCTTGGCCAGGCGCATCTGGTTCTGCACCGTTGGGGCCTGGGAAAGGTCCGCGGCGGCCTCGCGGTAGTCGCGTCCCGGATCGAGCTGGGCGCGGGCGGCGGCGCCGGCGCGCCGGGCCGTCGTGCTCCCGAAGGCGCCCGGCAGGACGACGGCGACCAGATAGACGATCCCACCCAGGGGCTGCAGCATCAGGATGATCAGCAGCCACCACATCTCCTGGCGCGTGCGCACCACGTGTACGCAAAGGGCGATGGAGAAGAGCAGCGAAAGTCCGAAGACTGGGATCATCTCAAGAGTCCATTCCCCGGGCGGTGGCGCGCGGGTCCAGTTTCTCCGCCGGCGCCAGGCGCATCACCTCGGCCTGGTAGCGCTCGTCCTCGCCGGCGGCGAGAAGGGGCAGGGCCTCGGCGCACGCCGCGGTGAGTGCCTTCACCCACGGCCAGTCCACCTTGTGAAAATCCGAGAGCACGTGCCCCATCACTCTGTCCTTGTGGCCCGGGTGTCCTGTCCCCAGGCGCGCGCGCCGAAAGTCGGGCCCGACGCGTGCGGCGATCGAGCGGATGCCGTTGTTGCCGGCCGCGCCGCCGCCCGTCTTCATTCGGAAGCGCCCCGGCGCGAGGTCGATCTCGTCGTAGAACACCACGAGCCGCGAGAGATCGAGCTTGTGGAACCGCAGGGCCTCGCCCACGGCCGCGCCGCTGTCGTTGTAGAAGGTCTGTGGCTTGAGGATCAGGGCGCGCTCCGGTCCCGCGGAAGTGGGGATTTCCCCTTCGCGCACAAAGCTGGAGAACTTCCTGCGCTCGGTCCCGAAGCGCCAACGCTCGGCGCAGGCGTCGACCGCCATGAAGCCGAGATTGTGCCGGTTCTTCTCGTATTTGGGGCCTGGATTGCCCAGGCCCGCCAGAATGAGCATCGCGTGTGGTCTCGCCCCTGACAGTCAGGAGCAGGCGAGGAGGACTACTCGGTCGTCGTCGTCGTCTCTTCCGCCGCCTCCTCGGAGGCCATGGCCTTCGACGCAGCGATGGAGGCAACCGTGGCGTCCAGGTGGTGGGCGGTGACCTGCACCCGCGCCGGAAGCTGCAAGTCGCCCGCGCGGACCGAGTCGCCGATCGCCAGGCCCGTCAAATCGACCACGATCTCCTCGGGGATCGCGTCGGCGGGAGCGAGAATTTCGATCTCGTGCAAGTTGATGTTGAGGGCGCCGCCACGCTTTAGGCCCGGGGAGGCGTCCTGGTTGCGGAAGTGCACCGGCACGGCGATGCGGACCAAGGCGTGGGCGTCGACGCGGAACAGGTCGAAGTGGACCGGCTCGTCGGTGACCGGGTGGAACTGGACGTCCTTGGCGATGACCGACTGCTCATCTTCGCCGTAGCGAAGCTTCACCAGGTGGCCGAGCAGCTTGCCCGTGTGCAGCGCCTTGCGGAATTCCGGCGCCTTGACGGAAATGGCGACGGGGTCGCGGCCCGCGCCGTAGAGCACGCCAGGAACCATGCCCGCATTGCGCACCGCGCGCGCCTTGCCGGTGCCCGCGCCCTCGCGAACCTGAACGTTGAGAACGATCTCGGCCATCGCCTTGCCTTCAAAAGTTAAAAAGGCCGCCGGGCTGGTTCGCCTGGCGACCGGGGTCTGCGGCCTGCCGAGCGATCTCGGGCGGGCCCCGGAAAGAGGGCGCTCTCTTTACATGCGACGGCGCCGCCGCGCAACGGCGCCGGGCGTTGCGAATCACCTCAGGTCGTCGAGCCGTGGTGCGTGGCGTGGTGCGCGGTGGTGTGGTGATGGCTCGAAGAGCGGTTGGCGACGCGGGTCGGCGCAGGGGCGGGGGGCGGCGCGGGCTCGGGGGGCAGGTCCACCCCAGCGCCGGAGGCGATGCACGCGGCCGGCTGCAGCATCTCGTGCCGGCCCATGCAGAAGATGTCCTCGTAGTTGGGCTTCGACACCGCGAGGCACTGGTAGAGGTCGCGCTTGGCCCGCTCGAGGCACAGCTCGGTCTCGAGATCGTTGCTCATGCTCGCCAGCTGCTCGTACGCGTTGTCCGTCGCTTCGCCCAGCGCGGCGACGGCGGCGACCTGCAACGCCCGGGCCACCAGGGGCGCATAGGGCGGGGCGAGGGGCTGCGCGGTGATCGGCAGGGGCGCGGCGCCGGTGGCCGCTTTCTGCATCACCGGGACCTCGTCGGCGGCGGGGGCGATGCCCTCGGCCGACTCGGCCTCGACCGCGTGAAGGCGCCCCGGCAGGTCGACGACCTGCGCCTTCGACCACTCCTGGTGTTGTACGTCGTACGCGGCCTGGCGAATCAGTCGGCCGGTCTGGGTCAGCTGCAGCGTCGCTTCGCCGAGGGCCTCGCGCGCCAGGCCCGCGGCCTCGTCCGAACCCTTGAACTGGAAGACGTAGATCGGATTGGTGAGGATGTCGGCGACCATCTGACGGCGGTGCTCGGGCGAATTGCCGGCGTCGCGCAGGGAGGCGACGAAATTGGGATCCTTCAGAGCGGCGATGGCTGCGTAGGCGATGGCCCCGCGGATGAAGGCCTTGGGCTCATAGGCCGCGCCGTTCCGCAGCGCCGAGGAGACCGTCTCGGCGCTGGTGAAACCGGGCGAAGTGGCG
>DATJRL010000224.1:0-28796 GCA_035504785.1 Caulobacteraceae bacterium | reverse complement strand
CCTTCGACATGCTGCAGGCGATGAACACCGGCCACGAGGGTTCGATGGCCACCATCCACGCCAACACGCCGCGTGACGCCGTCACCCGCCTCGAACAGATGGTCGCCATGGGCGGGATGAGCCTCTCCAATGAAGCCATCCGGGGCCAGATCGCCTCGGCCGTCGGCATGATCGTGCAGGTCATGCGCCTCTCCGACGGCAAGCGGCGCCTGACCAGCGTCACCGAGATTACCGGCATGGAGGGCCAGGTGGTGCAGATGCAGGAGATCTTCGCCTTCCACCGCATTTCCACCGAGGCCGACGGCAACGTGGTGGGCGAGTTCCGCGCCACGGGTCTCAGGCCCAAGTGCATGGAAGAGATGATCCGCCGCGGCATCCGCTACGACACCGCCAACTTCGATCCCAACCGGGCGCTGGGCTGAGCGGGGAGTCGGGCCTGTGGACCCCCGCCTCATCTTCATGCTCCTGGTTTTCGCCACCGTCTTCTCGTTCGGGCAGGCGGTGTGGGGCATGGTCGGCCAGCGCAACGTGCGGCGTGCGGTCAACAAGCGCCTGGCCACCGCCGAGCGCGCCGGCTCCCTGGGCGAGCTGGTGCTGGAGCTGCGCAAGCAGCGCGGCTTCACCGAGGACGGCCGCTCGATCTTCAGCTGGGGCTGGTTCGCCGACCTGGTGATCCGTTCCGGCGTCCACGTCGACGCCCGCAGGTGGACGCTGGTGGTGGTCGGCGCGGTGGTCGTGGGCGGGCTCGCGGGCCTGTACGTCACCCACAATCCGTTCATGGCCCTCGGCGCGGGCGTGGTGGTGGGATTGGCCGGGCCGCTGGGCGTCCTCGTGTGGCTCGCCGCCACCCGCGCGAAGAATCTCAGCCTGCAGCTGCCCAACGCCCTGGAGGTGATGGTGCGCAGCCTGGAGGCGGGCCACCCGATCCCCACGGCGATCTCCCTGGTCGGCCGCGAGATGCCGGACCCGATCGGCTCCGAGTTCGGCATGGCCGCCGACGAGATCGCCTATGGCGCGACCCTGGAGCAGGCCGTGGCCCGGATCGCCGATCGCTGCCGCCATCCGGACGTCGACCTCTTCGCCGCCGCCATCCGCCTGCAGGAGAAGGCCGGCGGCAATCTCACCTCGCTCCTGAAGATGCTCGCCCGCACGGTGCGCGAGCGCCACAAGATGCGGCTGAAGATCCGGGCCGCCTCGTCCGAAGGACGCGTCAGCGCCTACATCCTCACCAGCGCGCCGGTGGCCTGCTTCATTTTCATCAACCTCGCCCAGCCGCACTACTACGGCGATGTGTTGCACGTCCGCTTCGTGCAGATCGGGCTCGGCGTCATCGTCGCGCTGCTGGCGGTCGGCAACCTGGTCATGCAGCGCATGATCGACATGCGAATCTGAGCCGCGCCGATGGACTTCAGCGTCGACAACATCATCGCCTATGCCGGCCTCGGCCTTCTCGCTGTCGGCGTCGCGGGCGTCAGCTTCATCGGCCTTCGCGCTTTCGAAACCGCCTCGCGGCGCAGGGCGAGGCTCGCGGGCGGCCCGACCGTCCCGCAGGGGCCGGGCGCGACGGGCGGGGGCCTGCCGGACGCGCTGGCGGGCGTGGTGGGCGGGGTGCGGCGGCTCGGCGACCGCATGGCGATCCAGGACCCGGCCCAGCTCACCGCGCTCCGGGCCCGGCTGGTCCAGGCCGGCTACTACAGCCGCGAGGCCGCCGCGATCTACCTGGGCGCACGCGGCGCCTGCATGATCGCCGCCATCGTCGGCATGGTGCTGCTGCTGCCTTACGCGCTCTCCAAGGGCGCCGGCATGATCGGCATCGTCGCCGGCGCGGTCTTCGCGCTCGCCGCCATCATGGGTCCCGATCAGTTCGTCAAGCAGCGCCGCAAGCAGCGCGAGCTCGAATACCGCGAAGGCTTCCCCGACCTGCTCGACCTGCTGGTGGCCTCGGTCGAGGCCGGGCTCTCGCTGGACGCCGCCGTGTCGCGCGTCACCGACGAGTTGCAGCGCCGCTATCCCGACCTGGCCGACCATCTGCGCGTGCTGACCCTGGAGCTGCGCGCCGGCCGCTCGCGCAAGGACGCCTGGGGCGCCATGGCCGAGCGTCTGGGCATCGACGAAGCGCGCAGCCTCGCCACCATGCTGCGTCAGGCCGAGGAGATGGGCACCAGCCTCGGCGAAACCCTCGCCGTCTTCTCCGACGACATGCGCGCCAAGCGCATGCTGCGCGCCGAGGAAAAGGCCATGGCCCTGCCGGCGAAGATGATGCTGCCGCTGATCCTCTTCATCTTCCCCTGCCTGATCGGCGTGCTGATGCTGCCCGCGATCTACAAGATCAAAGAGACGCTGGTGAAGTAGGGGACGGTGCGCTGCTGGGCAGGCGACTGTCGCGCAAATCATGCGTGGTTCGAGACGCGCTCTTGCGAGCGCTCCTCACCATGACGATGAATGTTGCGGTCCAGGCGCCTCGTCATCCTGAGGAGCCCGCACGGCGGGCGTCTCGAAGGACGCAGGCTCGCTTTGCAACCCCGCCCGCCGAAGGCCGTCAGTACCCGTCGATGATCGGCGGGGCAGGGGCGCGGGGCCGGGTCTCGGGGGTGTTGAAGGCGAGCGACGCTTCGAAGTCCGAGAAGATGTCGAACAGCTCCGGCCCGGTGACGGCCGGCAGCCGGTCCTCCGGGAAACGGAACTTCCAGAAGCTGACGATGTGGCTGACGGCCCCCAGCCGTTCGCCGAGGTCGGTGAACATGGTGGGCGCGTTCAGGAGAAAGTCGCGGAATCCCATCGGTTCGCCGGCGACGAGGCTGGCGAAGGCCCGATCGTAGGCGGCCAGGGAGGTTTCCGCCGCCTCGATCGCCGCGCCGATCGAACGGACCAGTCCCTCGCGTCCGTTCTCCAGATAGGCACGTGTCTCCATGTCCAGCGGGCCCTGGGGCTTCACCACCGAGATCGCGCGCGCCACCTTGGTGACCGAAGGCAGCGTCTCGGCCATGTTCCACTTGTAGTAGAGAAACCCCTTCCAGCAGAACACGCCTTCGCGATAGTCGCGCTTCTCCAGCCGCAAGGTCTGCCGCAGCGGCTCGGTCTCGGCGTCAACGGTGTCGGAGAGGATCTTGCGCACCAGCCGCCCGCCCTGGCCGCCATCGGACGCCCCGCCGAAACAGAGGTCGATCAGCTTCTGGATCTCGCGCTCGACGAAGGCGTACATCCGCGCCACGTCGGCGTCGGAGATCTCGAAGTAGCAGCGCGCCGGCTCCCGGCCGTGGCGCCGGAGCGCCTCGCGCAGCAGGAACGGATCCAGCGACGGCAGCCCATCGAGGATATCGAGCATCGTGCGGTCGCCGGAATCGGAAAGCCAGGTGTCGCCGAAGGCGCTGCACATGGCTTTGTCGAACGTCTTCTGGCCGACGAACAGCGATTGGCCGCCGACCCTCAGGTCGGCGCCGTCGATGGGCAGGATCAGCTTCGTCGCGGTGCTGCGGCCATCGGCGAACGAGTCCTTCTCATGTCGGCGCAGGCGGTGCTTGAGCAGGATGGCGCGGTTCAGCGCCGGGTGCTGGAAGAACGGGTGCACAGCGTGATCCGGATCCTTGCCCGATCGCCGCCGATGGATGCGCATGAGGTTGAGCACCCGCGCGGTCGAGGCGGTGTCGTCGAGATACGACAGGCTCCGGGTGTTGCGATCGGCCATGCGAGGAAAACCGGCGAAGAAGCGACGAACTGGCGAAGGTGCGCCGGTGTGCCACGGCGCCGGTTGTGAAGTGCTTAAGCCTACACCCTCGCGACTCGACGCCGCTCGCGGTGGGTCTAGAGTGGCCGCACAGCGACCTTGAGAAGATCGCGTCCCGTGGGAGACGGTCATGTCCGACGCTCAGATCCTGTTCGAGACCATGGGGCGGGTGGCGCTGATCCGGCTGAACCGGCCGCAGCAGCTGAACGCGCTCACCTATTCGATGCTGGCCGACATTCGCCGGCTGGTGGCCGAAGCCGAGAAAGACCCGGAAGTCAGCGTCATCGCCTTCGTCGGCGAGGGGCGGGGGTTCTGTTCCGGCATCGACGCGGAGGTGCTTCGCGCCACCACCGAGGCCGGCCAGAGCGGACGCTCGGGCGGCGCGGCCGCCAGCGCCGACCCGCCCGGCATCTTCAGCTACCTGCCGCTGGTCTCCAAGCCGGTGATCTCGGCGGTGAACGGCGTCGCCGCCGGCGCCGGCTTCGTGCTGGCGATGATGAGCGACCTGCGCTTCGGCTCCGAAGCCGCCAGCTTCACCACCATCTTCTCCAAGCGCGGCCTGATCGCCGAGCACGGGACCAGCTGGGTGCTGCCGCGGCTGCTGGGGCCTAGCCGCGCCCTCGACCTGCTCTGGAGCTCGCGCCGCATCGACGCCGCCGAGGCGCTCCAGATCGGCCTGCTCAACCGCGTCACCACCACGGAGGGCCTGCTTCCCGCGGTCGTCGACTACGCCGACCAGCTCGCCAGCCAGATCTCGCCCAGCGCCATCGCGGTGATCAAGAGCCAGGTCTGGCGCCACCTCTCCGAGCCGATGCTTCCGGCCCTCGCCGACGCCGACGCCCTCACCCAGGCCCAGCTCAAACACCCCGACGCCCGCGAAGGCGCCCTATCCCTAATCGAACGCCGCCCCCCGAAGTTCGCGCCTTGGACCGGCGACGCATGAGGGGGTCTAAGGCGCCGTTCGTTGACGCCGGAGGCGTCTGTAAGGGGAACCGCAGAGTTCGCGGAGGAGGCGCGGAGTTCGCAGAGGGTCTGGGCGACTCCGCGTCCTCTGCGCCTCCTCTGCGTCCTCAGCGGTTACACTTAGCTGCGCCTGCGGCGCGCCCGTACTTTCGTGGTTCAAGAAATGCCAGGAAGCGCATCAATGCCCGAAGCCATCCTCGAGCCCGAACTGCCGATCTGCGATCCGCATCATCACCTGTGGGATTTTCCCAACAGCGTCTACCTGCTGCCGCAGCTGCTGGAGGACCTGAACAGCGGCCATAACGTCGAGAGCACGGTGTTCGTCGAGTGCGGCTCGTTCTACCGAGCCGCCGGGCCGACCCCGATGAGCTACGTCGGCGAGACCGAGTTCGTCGGCGGCGTGGCGGCGATGGCGGCGAGCGGCCGCTACGGGCCGCAGCTCGCCTGCGAGGGCATCGTCGGCCGCGCCGATTGCCTCCAGGGCGCCGCGGTGGCGGAGGTGCTGGAGGCGCACATCCGCGCCGGGAGCGGCCGCTTCAAGGGCATCCGCCACGCCGCCGCCTTCGACCCCAGCCCGGACATCCGCCGCGGCCACGCAGCCCCGCCGCCCGGCATGCTGGCCATGCCCAAGTTCCGCGAGGGCTTCGCCAAGCTGGGCGAGCTGGGGCTGTCGTTCGAGGCCTGGGTCTACCACCCGCAGATCCGCGAGGTCGCCGAGCTGGCCGACGCCAACCCGCGCGTGCAGATCGTGCTCGACCACGTCGGCGGCCCGCTCGGCATCGGACCCTACGAGGGCCGCCGCGCCGAGGTGTTCGAGACCTGGCGGCGCGACATCCGCGACCTCGCCCGGCGCCCCAACGTCTGGGTCAAGCTCGGCGGCCTCGGCATGGCCATCTGCGGCTTCAACTTCCACCGCCGCGACCCCAAACCCGACTCCGCCGAGATCGCCGAAGCCTGGCGCCCCTACCTGGAAACCTGCATCGACGCCTTCGGCCCCTTCCGCGGCATGTTCGAATCGAACTTCCCCGTCGACCGCGTCTCCTGCGACTACGCCACCCTCTGGAACGCCCTGAAACGCGTCGCCGCGGGCGCGTCGGCGGAGGAGAAGTCGGCGTTGTTCAAGGACAACGCGCGGCGGTTTTATCGGCTGGATTAGGGCGTGTTGGCGCCAGGCGGCGTCACGCTGGCGCGTCACCCCGGACAAGCCCCCGACTTGATCGGGGGCGCTGATCCGGGGCCGGAAGCGCCGCCGCCGAGCTGGAAATCGTTCGGGAACCGGATGGTCCGGCCCCGGCTCAGCGCGTCCTGACGGACGCTTGGCCGGGGTGACGGGGTGGGTGCGCTGCCGATGCTATGATGAATATATCATCAGCTTCTTGAGATATTGGAACTTATATGTCATGTAATCTCGGTGGAGAAATGACATATGCGTTCTCAATCCAACGCTCCGGCGCTTGCTCGCAAGCACCTTGATCGTCGCCTCGCCTCCCTACGGGCCGAAGATCTGACGCGCCCGCCCCGCGGCTGGATCAGGGCCATCCGCGAAGCCATCGGCATGACCGCCGCGCAGCTCGGCGAACGAACCGGCGCCTCCCAATCTCGCATCGCCCGCATCGAAAAAGGCGAGGTCAGAGGCACGCTAACGATGAACACCTTGCGCCATGTGGCCGAGGCGATGGGTTGCACGCTCGTCTACGCGCTGGTCCCCAACCGGCCGCTCGATGAAATGCTCCGCGAACGCGCCCAGGACGTCGCCGACCGGCAGCTGGCGCGCACCCACCAGACCATGAGGCTCGAGAACCAGGCGCTCACGCCGGACGACCTGAGGGCCGAGCGAGAACGGCTGGTCGCCGCGTTGCTCCAAGGCGATCCGCGCCGGCTGTGGGACGCGCGGTGAAAGACCCGCTGACCGCCGAGGACCCTGCCTCGACGCCGCTGACGCCCGAGGAGCGTGAGGCGCTGATCCCAAGCTACATCACCCAGCGACGCGAGCTGAACGAGGCGGAGCAGATCGGCATCGCGGACGCCGACCGATGGGCGTTCTCGCGGCGACGCGATGTCCTCAGCGAGGAATTCCTCCGCGGGCTCCATCGGCGCATGTTCGAGGGAATCTGGACGTGGGCCGGGACGTTCCAGACGACGCCGCGCAACATCGGCATCGACGCCTGGGAAATCGGCCCGCAGCTGCGGCAAATCCTCGACGACGTCCGGTATTGGATCGACCACCAGACCTACGCCCCCGACGAGATCGCCGTACGCTTCCACCATCGGCTCGTCTGGATTCACCCTTTTCCAAACGGCAACGGTCGCCTGTCGCGCCTCGCCGCCGACCTGCTCGCGGTTCGGCTGGGCCGCGAGCGCTTCACCTGGGGCAGCGGCAACCTGGTCGCGACCGCCGATCTCCGGAGGCAGTATGTCGAGGCGCTGCGGGCGGCCGATGGCCAGGTGATCGAACCGCTCGTCGCGTTCGCGAGATCGTGACGCGAGCGGCGAGATCGCCGAAGCCTAGCGCCCCTACCCGGAAACCTGCATCGACGCCTTCGGCCCGTTCCGCGGCATGTTCGAGAGCAACTTCCCCGTCGACCGCGTCTCCCCCGACTACGCCACCCTCCGGAACGCGTTCGAACGCGTCGCGGCCGCGGCGTCGACGGAAGAGAAGTCGGCGCTGTTCAAGGACAACGCGCGGCGGTTCTATCGGCTGGCTTAGGGGCGGTCGGCCTGCGCTCCAATGACGAATACGTCATAGACCTGCTGTGCTCTTAGAACTTAAATGTCATCGCCTCGGCCCGCGGGCTGCGCCAAACCCCCAGTCCCCGCTCATCCCGGCGAACGCCGGGACCCAGGCAGGCAGCGGTCGAAAAGGCGTCTGGGCCCACTGACGCCGCGGTTGTTTGGCACGTCTCGCCAAGAACCAATCGCGAACACCGCTCTAGCGGTTCGAGCCAGAATCTCATAGACTGTGTTACTGTAGGAACAAGCGGGGCCGCTGAGCGGCATACTAAAATGACAGATTCGACTGAGTCGTTCATAGCGGGTGACACGGTAGAACTCAAATCTGGCGGACCAATCATGACGATAAGTGCTGTAGGCGATAGGTTTGGAACGCTGTCCGCATGGTGTGACTGGTTCGATGGACGGAAGCAGTCGACGGGTGTTTTCCCCGTAACTTCGCTGAAGCGCGCGGACACCTTTGACTGATCCAGCTTACTCGGGAGCACCGATCGTCGGTGTGGCTACGTCTTCGAGCGATCTGGTCTCGCTTGAAGAAAAGCGGCGCTCGCTCGCCGAGCGCATCGGAGGTCGTAGCTCCGGGAAATACATTCGAGTTGTTCTAGCCGCTCTGAGTGGCATCCCATGGATTGGAAGCTTGCTGAGCGCGACGGTCGCTTACTCGGAAGAGACTGAACAATCACAAATCAATGAGCTTCAAGAACTGTGGCTTAGAGAACATCAGCTAAAACTATCAGACCTTGCACGGACTCTTGAGATGATGGCGGATCGGTTAGAGTCGTTTGGCGATGACCTTCAAGAGCGTATTCAGTCGGATGCCTATCTGGCGCTGGTTAGGCGCGGTTTTCGTTCGTGGGACCAGGCCGAAACCGAGGAGAAGCGAGAGTTCATTCGGAAACTGCTCTCGAATGCAGCCGGGACGAAGCTCTGCCCAGATGATCTCGTCCGCTTATTCATTTCGTGGATCGACAACTACCACGAGTCTCATTTCGCGGTGATTCGAGTAGTTCACGGGCGGCCCGGTGTCACTCGCGCCGGCATCTGGAATGCCGTTCATGGTGGCACGGTGCGTGAGGATTCAGCCGAAGCCGACTTGTTCAAGCTGCTAATCCGCGACCTCAGCACGGGCGAGGTTATACGGCAACACCGCGACACGACCCCATATGGCGAATATGTCCGCAAGGCTCGCAGTGGAAGCCGAGGCCAAGCGAGCGGCACGCTGAAGTCCGCGTTTGACGATCAGGACGGCTATGAGTTGACCGGTCTCGGCACCCAATTCGTTCATTACGTCCTGGACGAATTGGTCCCTCGCATCGCGCCGGCCGAGACGTAGGTCCCAGGCGACGCCTAGTCTTTACCCAGCGTCCAGCCGCCCCCATATGCCGCGAGAATCGGCCGCGTCCCCTTGCGGCCGATAATCATCCCGAGGGGAAAAGGAATGGCGTTTAACGTCGGCGACAAGGTCCAGCACAAGTCTGGAACCGGTCCAAAGATGGTGGTTGAAGAGGTCTCGCCTGACGAGGTCTCGTGTTCGTGGTTCGCGAACAACGTGAAGAAGGTGGAGAGCTTCAATCCGGCCACCATCGAGGCTGTGCCGCCGACGGCCGTCGCCTCGCTCAAGTTGTCGAGGCGGTAGCGAGCACTGCGATGTCGCTAATTGAACGAGTGGCAAGCAAGATCGCAAAAGTCGACGGCTTCGATGACTGGGACAAGATGGAAGAAAAGTGGCGGCCAACATACCGGCGCTTCGCCGAAGCGGCGGTAAATGAGATTGGCAAAATCATGCAAGAATGGGCGGTAGAATCTACGCTCGCTTCCGATCAGCCGTAGCGCATAGCCCGGGGGTGTTTGGCCATAGGCCGTATGGCCCCGGCCGGTGTGCGCCCTCCGGGTTCCGCGACGCCTACGGCGACACTTAGCGGCGCCTTCGATGCGTTGTGTCTTTGCAAGCACGTGCGCCCGTGCCCTAACCTCCCGCCTGGGTCCCGGCGTTCGCCGGGATGAGCGGGGGAGGGATTGACACTTTTGGTAACGATGCCCCTGTCAGGCGGCTGGCGCGGTTGAGACGCCGGAGCGGGGGACCGTATCTACGGTGAATCTACGGTCGGCAGGCCGCCGCGCGCTCTGTGCAGGGCGGGAGGGTCCGGAAAAGAACGGTGGGTTTACGGTGCGGTGCGGTCCGCGAGCCTGGCCTCGCCTCCTGCCTGGGTCCCCGCTTTCGCGAGGATGAGCGGGCATTTTGGTGCGTTCATCTTGACGTAGCCCATATAAAGATATCTTTATATCCCATGCCAATCACCTCGGACCAGACGGTGGAAGTGCTGCGGGCGGCCGGGGAGGCGACGCGGCTCAGGATCCTGGCGCTGCTGGCGCGCGAGGAGCTGGCGGTGCTTGAGCTGACCCGCATCCTGCGCCAGAGCCAGCCTCGGGTGTCGCGCCACCTGAAGGTGCTGGCCGACGCCGGGCTGGTGGAGCGGTTTCCGGACGGGGCGTGGGTGTTCTATCGCCTGGCCGGCGCCGGCCCGGTGCGCGAGCTGATCGACCGGGCGCTGTCGATGATCGCCCCCGCCGACGCCACCCTGACCCGCGACGCCGAGCAGCTGACCGTGGTCGCCGCCGAGCGCGCGGCGCAGGCGTCGCAGTATTTCGCCGACAACGCCGGCGAGTGGGACCGCATCCGCTCGCTCTACGTCTCCGAGGGCGCGGTGGAAGCCGCGATCCTCGAGGCCGCGGGGGAGGGGCCGTTCCGCCGGCTGGTCGACCTCGGCACCGGCACCGGCCGCATGCTGACCCTGCTGGGGCCGCGCGCCCGCAGCGCCATCGGCCTCGACCTGTCGCGGCAGATGCTCAACATCGCCCGCTCCAACGTGGCCGAGGCGGGCCTGGGCGCGTGCGAGCTGCGCCACGGCGACATCTTCAACCTCGGCCTCGCCGACGGGGAGGCCGACCTGGTGGTCGCCCACCAGGTGCTGCACTACCTGGGCGAGCCGGCCGCCGCCGTGGCCGAGGCCGCGCGGCTGGTGGCGCCGGGCGGGCGGCTGCTGATCGTGGACTTCGCGCCGCACGACCTGGAGTTCCTCCGCGCCGAGCACCAGCACCGTCGGTTAGGGTTTTTCGACGACGAGATCGAACGGTGGGCCGCCGCGGGCGGGCTGCCGGCGGTGTCGTCCGTGGCGCTCGCCCCCGGCAAGGGCGGGCTCACCGTGAAAGTCTGGACCGCGCGCCACGGCGCCGAACGCATTCGGAGGGTCGCATGAGTCAGCGCTTGTCTTCGCCCACCCCTCACCTCACCTCTCCCCGCTTTGCGGGGCGGGGGCTACTGAGAGAGCAACCGCAGCGTCACTGTCCATCCGCTCCATCGACCTCTCAGTATCCCTCTCCCCAGCGAAGACTGGGGAGAGGTGAGGTGAGGGGTCTTGCAGGGAAGGCACTCCTATGAACGCCCCCATTTCCCCCAACGTCGCCCCCATCACCGCGCTCGGTCCCGTGGCCCGCGCCGGCGGCCGCGATCATCGCAAGCTCTCGGTCTCCTTCGAGTTCGGGCCGCCCGCCACGCCCGAGGCCGAGGAGACGCTGTGGAAGGCGATCCGCCGGCTGGAGCCGCTGAACCCGAAGTTCGTCTCGGTCACCTACGGCGCCGGCGGCTCGACCCGCGATCGCACCCACCGCACGGTGGTGCGGATGCTGAAGGAGACGTCCCTGACCCCGGCGGCGCACCTTACCTGCGTCGAGGCTTCGCGCGACGAGGTGGACGAGGTGATCCGCGGCTACTGGGACGCCGGCGTGCGCCACATCGTGGCCCTGCGCGGCGACCCGCCCGGCCAGATCGGCGGCGCCTACACGCCCCGAGCCGACGGCTACGCCAACGCCACGGAGCTCACCGCCGGCGTGCTCGGCGTTGCTCCGTTCGAGGTCTCGGTCGGCGTCCACCCGCAAGTGCATCCCGAGAGCCAGACCCTGGAGCGCGAGATCGACGTGCTGAAGGCGAAGGTCGACGCCGGGGCGACGCGGGCGCTCTCGGACTTCTTCTTCGACATCGACGGCTTCCTGCGCTTCCACGAGGCGGTGCGGAAGGCCGGCGTCACCATCCCCATCGTGCCGGGCATCATGCCGGTGTCGAACTTCGCGGGGCTGATGCGGATGTCGAAGCCGATGCGCACGCCGGTGCCGGCCTGGCTCGCCAACCTGTTCGAAGGCCTCGACGACGATCCGGCCACCCGCCGCCTCGTCGCCGCCTCGGTCGCCGCCGAGATGTGCGCGCGCCTCGAGGAGGAGGGCTTCGACGAGTTCCACTTCTACACCCTGAACCGCGCCGAGCTGACCGTGGCGATCTGCCGGGTCCTGGGCGTGAAGGCCGAGGCGTCCGCCGCGGCTGGAGAGGCATGATGACGAGAGCCGAACGCATCGCGGCGCTGAAGGCGGCCGCCAAGGAGCGCATCCTGATCCTCGACGGCGCCTGGGGCGTGATGATCCAGCGGCGGGGCCTCGCCGAGGCCGACTACCGCGGCGAGCGGTTCAAGGACCACGCCCTGCCGCTGAAGGGCGACAACGACGTGCTCTGCCTCACCCGGCCGGACATCGTCGAAGAGTTGCACGACCAGTACTTCGCCGCCGGCGCCGACATCTCCGAGACCAACACCTTCAGCGCCACGGGCATCGCTCAGATCGAGTACGGCCTGCAGGGCGCCGCGCGCGACATCAACCTCGCCGGCGCCCGGATCGCCCGCGAGGTCGCCGACCGCTGGACCGCCAGGCAACCGGACAAGCCTCGCTTCGTCGCCGGCTCCATCGGGCCGCTGCCGGTGATGCTCTCGATGTCGTCGGACGTGAACGATCCCGGCGCGCGCAAGGTCACCTTCGATGCGGTCTACGACGCCTACCGCGAGCAGATCGCGGCGCTGCACGAGGGCGGCGTCGATCTCTTCCTGATCGAGACCATCACCGACACGCTGAACTGCAAGGCGGCGATCAAGGCCATCCTCGACCTCGAGGACGCGGGCTACGAGCCGCTGCCGATCTGGATCTCCGGCACCATCACCGACCGCTCCGGCCGCACGCTCTCCGGCCAGACGGTCGAGGCGTTCTGGAACTCGGTGCGCCACGCCAAGCCCTTCGCCATCGGCCTCAACTGCGCCCTGGGGGCCGAACTGATGCGCCCGCACATCGCCGAGTTGGCCCGCGTCGCCGACACCCTGGTCGCCGCCTACCCCAACGCCGGCCTGCCCAACGCCATGGGCCAGTACGACGAGGGTCCGGAGGAGACCGCCTGCGCGCTGGAGGAGTGGGCCAAGAGCGGCATCGTCAACATCCTCGGCGGCTGCTGCGGCACCACGCCGGAGCACATCCGCCATATCGCCGCCGACGTCGCCGGCGTGCCGCCCCGCCAAATCCCCGAGCGCCCCCACGCCATGCGCCTGGCCGGGCTCGAGGCGTTCGAACTCGCGTGATGGGCGTCGCAGGCCCCCTTCGGCCCTTCGGGCCACTTCCCCCAAAGGGGGAAGAGAGTCAGCGCGCAATCCTCCCCCTCTGGGGGTGGCGACTCGCGAAGCGAGCGGGAGGGGGCCTCCGCCTGTGAGACCCCTCTTCGTCAATATCGGCGAGCGGACCAACGTCACCGGGTCCGCACGCTTCCGCCGGCTCGTCGCCGCCGGCGACTATCCGGCCGCGCTCGCCGTCGCGCGCCAGCAGGTGGAGGCCGGGGCGCAGGTGCTCGACGTCAACATGGACGAGGGCCTGCTCGACTCCGCCGCCGCCATGCGCACCTTCCTCAACCTGATCGCCGCCGAGCCGGACATCGCGCGTGTGCCGATCATGATCGACTCGTCGAAGTGGGAGGTGATCGAGGCGGGGCTGAAGTGCGTGCAGGGCAAGGCGATCGTCAACTCGATCAGCCTCAAGGAGGGCGAGGCGAAATTCACCGAGCAGGCCAGGAAGTGCCTGCGCTACGGCGCCGCGGTGGTGGTGATGGCCTTCGACGAGCAGGGCCAGGCCGACACCCGCGCGCGCAAGATCGAGATTTGCCGCCGCGCCTATCGTCTGCTCACGGAGGAGATCGGCTTCCCACCCGACGACATCATCTTCGATCCCAACATCTTCGCGGTCGCCACGGGCCTGGAGGAGCACAACAACTACGCCGTCGACTTCATCGAGGCGACGCGGACGATCAAGCAGGAGCTGCCCTACGCGCGGGTGTCGGGCGGCGTCTCCAACATCTCCTTCGGCTTCCGCGGCAACGAGCCGGTGCGCCAGGCGATGCACGCGGTGTTCCTCTATCACGCCATCGCGGCGGGCATGGACATGGGCATCGTCAACGCCGGCGAGCTGCCGGTCTACGACGAGATTGACCCGGAGCTGCGGGAAGCCGTCGAGGACGTGATCCTCAACCGCCGCGCCGACGCCACCGAACGGCTGGTGGACCTCGCGCCGAAGTTCAAGGGCGGCAAGGCGGCCGAGAAGGTCGTCGACCACGCCTGGCGCTCGGCGCCGGTGAATGAACGGCTGAGCCACGCCCTGGTGCACGGCATCGGCGATTTCATCGAGGCCGACGTCGAGGAGGCGCGGCTCGCCGCCGCCAAGCCGCTGGAGGTGATCGAGGGGCCGCTGATGGACGGCATGAACGTCGTCGGCGACCTGTTCGGCGCGGGCAAGATGTTCCTGCCGCAGGTGGTGAAGTCGGCCCGGGTAATGAAGCAGGCGGTGGCCTACCTCTTGCCGTTCATGGAGGCCGAAGGCGCCGAAAAGCGCAAGGCGGCCGGCAAGGTGCTGATGGCCACCGTCAAGGGCGACGTCCACGACATCGGCAAGAACATCGTCGGAGTGGTTCTTCAGTGTAATGACTATGAGGTGATCGACCTCGGCGTCATGGTGCCGGCCGACCGCATCCTGGACGAAGCCGAGAAGCACCAGGTCGACATGATCGGCCTCTCCGGCCTGATCACGCCGTCGCTGGACGAGATGGTGTTCGTGGCCGGCGAGATGGAGCGGCGCGGCTTTTCCATGCCGCTGCTGATCGGCGGCGCCACCACCAGCCGAACCCACACCGCGGTGAAGATCGAGCCGGCTTACCGGCGCGGGTCCACGACCTACGTCACCGACGCCAGCCGGGCCGTCGGCGTGGTGGCGGGCCTGAACTCGCCCGCCGAACGCGCCAGGCTGGAGGCCGAGACCCGCGCCGAATACGTCCGCATCCGCGAGCAGTTCGCCCGCGGCCAGGAGGCCAAGAACCGCACGCCGATCGCCCAGGCGCGCGCCAACAAGTTCGCCATCGACTGGAGCGCCTACACGCCGCCGACGCCGAGCTTCCTCGGCCCTCGCGCCTTCACCTACGACCTCGCCGAACTCGCCCGCTACATCGACTGGACGCCATTCTTCGCCACCTGGGAGCTGATCGGCCACTACCCGGAGATTCTCGACGACGACGTGGTCGGGGCCGCGGCGCGCGAACTCTTCGCCGACGCCGAGGCGATGCTGAAGAAGATCATCGACGAGCGCTGGTACCAGGCGCGTGGCGTCGTCGGATTCTGGCCCGCCAACGCCGACGGCGACGACATCGTTCTCTATACGGATGAATCCCGCACCAGAGAGCGAGCGCGCCTCCACACGCTGCGCCAGCAAATGGCCAAGACCGGGGACCGCGCCAACGTCGCGCTCGCCGACTTCGTCGCCCCGATCGGCGGCCCGCCGGACTATATCGGCGGCTTCGCGGTCACCGGCGGGATCGGCGAGTTGGAGATCGCGGCGAAGTTCAAGGCGGCCGGCGACGACTATTCCGCCATCCTCGCCACCGCGCTGGCCGACCGCTTCGCCGAGGCCTTCGCCGAGGCGCTGCACCACCGCGTGCGCACCGAGCTCTGGGGCTTTACGCCGGACGAGGGCTTTGACCTGGAGGCCCTGATCGGCGAGAAGTATCGCGGCATCCGTCCGGCGCCCGGCTATCCGGCCCAGCCCGACCACACCGAGAAGCGCACCCTGTTCGACCTGCTGGACGCCACCAAGAATACCGGCATCGAACTCACCGAAAGCTTCGCCATGACGCCGCCGGCCTCGGTGTCGGGGCTCTATCTCTCCCACCCCGCCGCCCATTACTTCGGCGTCGGCAAGATCGACCGCGACCAGGTGACGGACTACGCCCGCCGCAAGGGCATGTCTCTCGCCGAGATCGAACGCTGGCTCGCCCCTATCCTCAACTACGAGCCGGCCCGCGCCGCCGCGGCCTGAGGGCTCTTCATGCAGGCGACGACGCCGTCCATCGCGGCGCCGAGTCCGACCGAGGCGACGTGGAACGAGCCGGGGGGCAGCGTCCAGTCGACGGTCTTGGACTTGCGCAGGGCCGCCGTCACCTTGTCCGTCGGCGTCCCGAGGTAGAGCGGACCGGCGCCGCTGACTTCGAGCGTCGTGGGCTTATGTCCGTCGACGGACAGCGTCGAGGCGAACTGTCCGGGACTGGCGTTCCAGTCGGAATGGCCGGCGGTGAGCACCAGCTTGCCGGCGTTGTTGATCATCAGGATCAGGTCGATGGCGTCGCCCGGCAACTTCGCCGAGCACGCGCCAGGCGCTCCCGGAACCGGGGCCACCTGCCAGTTGGATGGGCCGGCCGCGGCGGGCGGTTGCGTCGCCGCGAGGGCGGGGCCGGCGACGATCGCGAGCGCAAGGCAGGCCAGCAGCGTCTTCAAGGTCTTTCTCCGACGGGCGCGGCCGCAGCACACGCCACGACGGGCGAGGAGTCCAGAGCGGGTTTGCGCCAACGCGGTCCGTCACCCGGACGACCGGCAGACCGATCCGGGGCCAGACCATCCGGTTCCCAGACGTCGTCCAGTTGGGTGGTGGAGCTTCCGGCCCCGGGTCTCGCTGCGCTCGCCGGGAGTGACGGGCGGGGTCTGCTACGACTCCAGCAGTCGCCTGCGTCAGGACGTCAGGCCGACGTTTTTGGCCTGCTGCGGCAGGCTGGGCTGCAGCGCCGTCGCCGCGGCGATGTCGGCGTCGGCCCCGGCCTTGTCGCCCTTCCGCATTTTGGCGAGGCCGCGGCCGAACAGCGCCCAGGCGTCGCGCGGCTCGACCTTCAGCACCTGATCGAGGTCGGCGATGGCCTTGTCCGGCTGACCGAGGCGCAGCTCGGCGAGGGCGCGGCTGTCCAGCGCCGACGGGTTTCCGGGCGCCAGCTTCAGCGCCCGGTCGCAGTCCGCCACCGCCTTGTCGAGGTCGCGGTTCAGGAAGGCCCGCGCCCGACAGCGGCCCGCCAGCGGCTGCGCCAGATCCTCGCCCGCCTTGGGGTGGGCGGCGATCCAGGCGTCGTATCCGGTCAGCGCGTCATCGAAGAGCCCAGCCCTGTTGAAGGCGTTGGCGACGCCCAACTGCACGCCGGGATCGATCGCCAGCGCGGCGCTGAAATCGGTCCGGGCCGCGGCCGGGTCCTTGGCGACCAGCCGCAGCTCGCCGCGCAGCATCAGCGCCGGGGCCGAATCCGGCTTCAGTTTCAGGGCCTGGTTGAGGTCGTCCATGGCCATGAATATCTGCCGGTTCTCCACCCGGGCGGTCGCGCGCTGGAAATAATGTTGCGCGTCATTGGGCTCGAGCTGGATGGCCTGGGTGAAGTCGGCGATCGCCTGTTCGTACAGGTGGCGGGCAAGGAAGCCTTCGCCGCGCCGCGCGAATCCGGCTGCGTCGACGGGCTGATCGTTGGTCGGTTCGGACGACGCGATCGCCGCGGGCGGCGCCGCCGCGGCGATCTGCGCACTGCCCGGCACGGCGACGCCGAGGTCGAACACCGGACCGCCGTTGTAGGTGAAGAACAGCTTGCTCTGGGTGCGCGAGACGAAGATCCGGTGCGAGAGGAAGAAGTCGGCCCCCACCAGCATGTCGACGTCTTCGAGCGGCATGTCCGCCACGCGCAGATGAGTGGTCTTCACCTGCTCGCCGCCGATGTCGAAGCTCTGGAACGGCGCGATCCAGCTGCGCACGAGCCTGCGCCCGATACCGGAGATCATCCCCGCGTCGGTCACGCCGGGCCCGGTCGTGGTCACCCCGGCGCGCCGGGCGGCGCTCAGGGTGAGCACCGAGCGCGGCGACCCGGTGTCGAACTGCAGCCGGATGTGTGCGCCGTTCAGCGTCGCCGAGCCCATGATCCGGTTCTGCTCGCGTTCGCCCGGGCTCGCGGCGCTCAGCCGCGTGATCTCCATCTCCCCCACGGCGCCGCCGGCCGGCTGCCAGTAGGCCAGGCTGGCGCCAGCGCAATGCTCTTCGCGGAAGAAGCGGATGACGCCGTTGGCGAAATCGAACTCGACGTCGGCGATGGTCAGGAAGTTGGCGCCCAGCAGGCCGTCGGCGTCGAAGCCGTGCTCGCCCACGAAGAAGTCGGCGTCGTGGAACGTGGCTCCGACGATCTCGAAATCCTTCGCGGTGGTGAAGCCGGCGTCCGCGTCGCCGCCGATGCCCGTTACCTGGACGCCAAGCGGCGGTGGTTCGTTCTTCAGGCCGAAACGGGCCGCGCTGCCGGGGCTCAGCATGCTGAAGAACGAGCCGGTGTCGGCCACGAGCTTGGCGTCGTGGCCATCGATCTTCACCGACACCAGTGGGCGCAGGCCGGCCATCGTCACCGGGATCTGGGCGATCTGCTTCAGGCTGCACGACGCGGCGGCGAACGCCGGCGGCGCGATCCAGGCCCACGCCAGCAGGATGAATGCGAAGAGGCCGGACCGCACACGCATGCGCGAGTAATCTAGCCGTGCAACTCCGGCGAAGGAAAGTCGCCCGTTGCGATTTCGGGTTTGCTGACATCAGGCTGACAGCAGGCCGGCGTTAGGTGCGCCCACGCCCGGCGGAGGAGGTTCCACCATGTCCGACGAACTGATCTTTTACACCCACCCGATGTCGCGCGGCCGCATCGTGCGCTGGATGCTGGAGGAGGTGGGTCAGCCCTACCGCACAGAGGTCATGGACTACGCCACCACCCTGAAGGCGCCGGCCTATCTGGCGATCAATCCGATGGGGAAGATCCCGGCGATAAAGCACGGCGACACGGTGGTCACCGAAGCGGCCGCCATCTGCGCCTACCTCGCCGACGCCTTCCCGGACGCCGGCCTCTCGCCACCGCAGGGCGACAAGCGGCGCGGGACCTACTTCCGCTGGCTGTTCTTCGCCGCCGGCCCGGTGGAGAGCGTGGTGATCACCACGGCGCTAGGCGTGCAGGTGAAGCCGGAGCAGAAGCGCATGGTCGGCTGGGGGGACGACGCCGACACCCTGGCGGCCCTGGAAGGCGCCGTCGCCGGCAAGCGCTACATCCTCGGCGACGCCTTCAGCGCGGCCGACGTCTACGTCGGCTCCCAGCTCAGTTGGGGCATGCAGTTCGGCTCGATCGAAAAGCGCCCGGCCTTCCAGGCCTACGTCGCCGGCCTGGAGTCCCGCCCCGCCTTCGTCCGCGCCAAGGACATCGACGACAAGCTGAGGGCCGAACTGGCGGCCTAGCCGCGGAGGCCCCCTTCGGCCCTACGGGCCATTTCCCCCAAAGGGTCCCTCTGGGGGAAGCGTCGCCCGCAGGGCGACCCAGGGGGCCAACGGCGCCTCTTCTTTCAACAATGCCATCGCAGGCAACGGGGCCCCCTGCGCCTCGCTGCGCGAGACGCTTTCCCCAGCGGGGGAAGACAAATTCGTGACGCCCCCGTCATTTTCGTTGACTCGCGCCTCCGATCGCGGCAACAAGTGAACACCGCTCAAATTGGGAGATCATGCGCCGTGGCCGACGGGAATATCACCAAGGACGAAGTCTACCGCGCTGTCGCGCCGACCGACTTCGAGTCGATGCTCGAGCTCGATCGCTACAACAACCGCTCGACCGCGTTCGACAAGATCATCTCCGCCACCCACGACCATTTCTGGGATCCGCTGTCGAAGGACTACATCGACTTCGACGAGCCGTTCGACATGGAGAACGAGGCCCTCCTCCCCGAGGAGATGGTCGCCGTGCTGCAGACCAACTACGGCAAGGAGATGCTGGCTGATCCGAAGACCCGGATCCGCTTCATCAACCAGCAGACCCTGCGTTCGTTCTCCTCGATCCTGCACGGCGAGCAGGGCGCGCTGAACCTGTCGGCCAGCCTCTGCCATGTGCTCTACGACCAGGGCGCGCAGGAGTACGCCGCCAACCAGACCCGCGAAGAAGCCCGCCACGTCACCGCCTTCGCCAAATACATCAAGTCTCGCTGGGGCCGGCCGGTGGCCTGCAGCCCGGTGCTGCAGACGCTGCTCACCGAGATCATCTCCTCGCCGGAGGTCTACAAGAAGATCATCGGGATGCAGATGCTGGTCGAGGGCCTGGCCATGGGCGCCTTCGCCACCTTCTATCAGAAGCTCAACGATCCGCTCGGCCGCAAGCTTATGCAGCTCGTGATGACCGACGAGGCCTTCCACCACAAGTTCGGGAAGATCTGGGCCGACCGGACCATTCCGAAGCTGTCCGAGGAAGAGCACATCATCATCGAGGACTGGGCGGCGCACTGCTTCCAGACCCTGCTCTTCAACCTGGTGGCGCCCTCCGAGCAGCGCGACCTCTACGAAGAATTCGGCATGGATCCGGATCGGGTGATCGCCGAGTTCGCCGAGATCGCCACCGACGAGAACCGTCGGGAGGACATGAAGGAAGCCACCAACATCTTCCGCGTGCTGATCAAGACGCTGCTCAACGCCGGCATCATCACCGATCGCACGCGCGCCTTCTACGGCATGTACGTCGACATGGACGAACTGAAGAGCGAGGGGGACCGGATGGTCGGCGACGACATCGCCGAGGAAGGCATCGTCTATCTGAAGGCGATCAACTTCCGCGACCGAACCCCCGCGCTGCGACTTGCCGCCGCGGAGTAAGGCTAAGTCCACATTTCGGACGCGAACTGGCGTTAGAGCCCCTCTGCCGATATCGGTAGGGGGGCTTTTCTTCGCCCAACGTCCGCTCGTAAAAGGATGTCGATGAAGTCGATCGCCGCAGTCGTTCTCGCCGCCGTGTCGTTCGCCGCCGCGCCGGCGCTTTGCGCGTCAGCCGCGCCGCAGCCCACCAAGCCGGTGCCGACGGCGCTCTACTCCGGCCGCTGGTACGAGGTCGCGCGCACGCCCAACAAGATGCAGAGCGACTGCCAGGGCGCCACCAACGACTTCTCCGACTGGTCCCGCGGCGACTTCTCCGTGGTCCAGACCTGCCACAAGGGCGCGCCGAACGGTCCGGCGCAGGTGATGAAGGTGACTGGGCAGGTGCTGCCGTCGAGCGCCAACGCCAAGATGAAGCTCGGCATCCTCGGCGGCCTGCTCAGCCGTGAGTACTGGATCCTGGATCGCGCCGACAACAACGACTGGGCGATCATGGACCGCGCGGACGGCCGCTATGTCTGGCTGCTGTCACGCCAGCCCAACCTCAGCGCCGCCGACAGGGCCGCCGCGCTGTCGCGCTTACAGTCGCTCGGCTTCCAGGTGAACAAGCTGGCGTTCGTCCAGCCCTAGTCCTCGGGCATCGCGCCGGCGGCGACGAATCTCGCCAGCCGGCCGCTTGACACCCAGAACGAAAATGGAACAGTTTCCGGCGTGGAAACGATTATCCTCGCCCTGTCGCGGCCGCAGACCACCAGCGCGGTGACGCGCGGCGCCGGGCGGCTGATGGCCGACCTCGGTTATGCGCCGCTGCTGGAGGTGACGCTGCCGAACGGTCGCCGGGCGGACATCATGGCGCTGGGACCACGCGGCGAGATCGCCATCGCCGAGGTCAAGTCCTCGCTCGAGGACTTCGCGACCGACCACAAGTGGGGCGACTACCTGTCCTACTGCGACACCTTCTATTTCGCGGTGGCGCCGGGCTTCCCGCGCGAGGTGCTGCCGGATGAACCGGGCCTGATCGTCGCCGACAACTTCGGCGGCGCGGTGCTGCGTGAACCTTCCGTGAGCCCCCTGGCCGGCGCCCGGCGCAAGGCCCTCACCGTCGCCTTCGCCAGACTGGCGGCGATCCGGGCGAGCGTCGTCTAGGACCGGGATCAGCGCGGGGCGCGCTTGGCGAGGATGCGCTGCAGGGTGCGCCGGTGCATGTTGAGCCGGCGGGCGGTCTCGGAGACGTTGTGACCGCAAAGTTCGTAGACGCGCTGGATATGCTCCCAGCGGACCCGGTCGGCGCTCATCGGGTTCTCGGGCGGAGCGGGCGCCTCGCCCTGGGCCAGCAGCGCGCGCGCCACGTCGTCGGCGTCCGCCGGCTTGGACAGATAGTCGACCGCGCCCGCCTTCACCGCCGCCACGGCGGTGGCGATGTTGCCGTAGCCGGTGAGCATGACGATCTTGGCGTCGGGCCGCGCCTCGCGCAGCGCCTCGACCACCTTCAGGCCGGACCCGTCTTCCAGGCGCATGTCGAGCACCGCGAAGGCTGGCGGGCGACTTCGCACCGACGATAGCGCCTCGGCTACAGACTCCACCAAAGTCGTCTCGAAGCCTCGGCTCTCGAGCGCCCGGCCCAGCCGGTTGCGCAGCGGCCCGTCGTCGTCGAGTAGCAGCAAAGTCTTCTCGGATAGTCCGGCGACGGCCGTCTCAATATTCGACATGGTGCGCCAATTCGTTGCGCTGGGCGCCCGTACCCAAGCCCTCGGCGCGACATGTTGTCCGGTGCGCGCCTTATTGCAAGTCTCGAGAAGCGAACCCGTCGGTTGGGGGCGGCGCCTCGACGCGGTCACGGGGCCAGCTGGCGGAAACGATGGCCCCGCCGCGCCGGCCGTTGTGGAACTCCACCGTCGCCCCGGTTCGCTCCAGCAGGGTCTTGGCGATGAAGAACCCGAGACCCATGCCGATGTGGCCGGTGCGCGAACCCTCCGCGCCGGGACGGCTGGTCACATAGGGTTCGCCGAGCTTGGCCAATACCTCGGGCGAAAAGCCCGGCCCGTCGTCGCGCACCTCGACCGACACCTCGGACTCGTTGAAGCGCGCGGTGACCATGATCCGGTTGCGGGCGAAGTCGAAGGCGTTTTCGACAAAGGAGGTCATGGCGTGCGTGACCTCCGGCCGGCGCCAGAGATTGGGCGCCTCGACGCCGGGCGCTCCCTCGACCGTCGCCTCGACCCGCACCGCCGTCTCGTTTGCGTAGGGCTCGACCACCTCGCGGACCAGTTGCTGCAGGCTCATCCGCTCGTGCACCGCGTCGGCGCTCTCCGGCATCTCCGCCAGGCGCTTCAGGATGTCCCGACAGCGCTGCGCCTGCGCCATCAGCAACACCGCGTCGTCGTGGATCGGACCATCGGCGGCGCCGCGGGCCATCTCCTTGGCCACCACCGCGATGGTGGCCAGCGGCGTGCCGAGTTCGTGGGCGGCCGCGGCGGCGAGCGCGCCGAGCGCCGAGAGCCGTTGCTCCCGCGCCAGCACCGTCTCGGTGACGTTGAGCGCCAGCTCCATCCGCGCCGCCTCGGACGCCGCCTGGTGGGCGTAGCCGGCGGCGAAGGCGATGCCGGCGACGAGCGCGACGGCCAGCCCCAGACGGTAGATCAGCGGCAGGTAGAGCTCCTGGCCGGGGATCCAGGGCAGCGGCAGGGCGAACGTCGCCAGCAGCACCGTGGTCGCCATCGCCAGCACCGCGACGGCGACCGCGTAGCGGAACGGCAGGCTGGCGCCGGCCATGGTTACGGGCGCGATGATGAGCAGCGCGAACGGATTGGCGATGCCGCCCGTCAGATAGAGCAGAGCCGCGAGCTGGACCAGGTCGAACGCCAGCTGCGCCGCCGCTTCCCAGTCCTTGGCGGTGCGCCGGCTCATCGGCGAGACGGTGATCAGCAGGTTCACCGCCGCGGCCGCCCCGATGACCCCGAAACAGGCGAAATAAGGCGCGGGAAAACGCAGCACGACCGAGGTCACCAGAAGCGCCACGGCTTGGCCGGCGATGGCGAGCCAGCGCATGGTGACGAGGGTGCGCGCGCGGAGCCGTCCGGTGCGCTCCAGGCCGGCGACCGCGGCGCCTTGCGTCTCCGGAAAAGCCATCGTATCCGATCCGTGCCTGACCGGGGCTGGGGCGGCGGATGAAGGCGCAAGAGCCATGGTCGGAAGGATTGTCCAGATTGGGTGCGGAAGCGAGGGGGCGCGTGTTCGCGCCGAACGCACGGCCGTGCGCTGGATGCTGGTCCTTGCGCTCGCGGCGACGGCGGGTCTGGGCCTCGCCGCCTGCGCACCCCGCCCATCCGCTCCGGCGGCGCAGCAGTCCGGCCTCCAGCCGGGCGGACCGTTTCAGCTCATCGACCAGGACGGACGGCCGACCGACCAGCGGGTGCTGAATGGCAAGTGGAGCGTGGTGTTCTTCGGCTACACGTTCTGCCCCGACTATTGCCCGACCACCCTGACCACGCTCGGCCGCGCCATGACGCTGTTGGGGCCGAGAGCAGCGAAGGTCCAGGTGGTGTTCGTCACCGTCGACCCGGCGCGCGACACGCCCGCGGCCCTGAAGACCTACCTTTCCAGCAAGGTGTTCCCGCGCAACGCCATCGGCCTGACCGGGACGCCGGCGGAAGTGGCCAAGGCGGCCAAGGCTTACATGGTGTTCTATCAGAAGGAGGGCGCCGGGGCGAACTATACGATGGACCACTCCACCGCGCTCTATCTGATGAACCCGAAGGGCCAGTTCGACACGGTCATCGCCGACGGCCTCAGCCCTCGGCAGCAGGCCGACCAGATCGTCCGGGCGATGGCGGGAACCTGACCCCCGCGGCGACGCGGCGCGCGCGGCCGCTGGACATTCGTTACTTCCGTCTCGATATTGTTGCAGCGCACAATTGCGAGGCCCCATGCTCTACGCGATTCACGAAGCGGCTTATCACTCGGCGACGCCGTTGCGGCTCGCCGCCCGCGCCACGCGGGACTTCTGGTCGTCGCCGCTGAATCCGGCCAGCAATTCGCGCTGGGGCCGCACGCTCTACGCTTCCGCGGACATGGTCGCGAACCTGACCCGCCGATACGGCCGTCCGGCCTGGGGTCTCGAGAGCGTCACCATCAAGGGCGCGCCGGTGGCGGTGCGCGAGGAGGTGGTCTGGTCGACGCCGTGGGTGAAGCTCCGCCGCTTCGCTCGCGAACCGCTGGATCTGCGCCGGGTGCGCGCGCCGCTCGCCGCGCCGCCGCTGCTGATCGTCGCGCCGCTGTCGGGCCACTACGGCACCCTGCTACGCGGCACCGTGCAGACATTCCTTCAGGACTTCGACGTCTACGTCACCGACTGGTCGAACGCCCGCGAGGTGCCGGTCCTCGAGGGCCGCTTCGACTTCCACGACTACATCGACCATATCCGCGGCATCCTCGAGCACATGGGCGAACGGGCGCACGTGGTCGCGGTCTGCCAACCCGGACCGCCGGTCCTCGCGGCCTCCGCTCTGCTGGCCGAAGAGGGCGAACCGCACCGCCCCGCCAGCGTGGCGATGCTGGGTTCGCCCATCGACGCGCGGATGTCGCCGACCGCCACCAACAGGTTAGCCGAGGAGCGGCCGTTCTCCTGGTTCCAGCAAGCGATGATCTACACGGTGCCGCCGCCCTATGCGGGAGTGATGCGGCGGGTCTACCCCGGCTTCGTGCAGCTCTACAGCTTCATCCAGATGAACGCCGAGCGGCACCAGGAGGCGCACCAGCGCTACTTCGACCAGTTGGTCGCCGGCGACGGCGACAGCGCCGAGCGTCATCGCGAGTTCTACGACGAGTACCTCTCGGTGCTGGACCTGACCGAAGAGTTCTATCTGCAGACCGTCGACGTGGTGTTCCAGCGCTACCTGTTGCCGAAAGGCGAGCTGGAGCACCACGGGCGCAAGGTCGACCTGACGGCGATCCGGGACGTCGCGCTGATGAGCGTCGAGGGCGAGAACGACGACATCTCCGGCGTCGGCCAGACCCAGGCGGTGCACGCGCTGACGCCAAACCTGCCGGCCGAGTTGCACGAGCTGTACGTCCAGCCGAAGGTCGGCCACTACGGGGTGTTTAACGGACGCCGCTTCCGCGACGAAATCTACCCCCGCATCCGCGCCTTCATCGAGCGCGTCGAAGCGGCGGTGGTCGCGGGGTGACTCCTCGCCTCGCCCGCCGGAAGAGGCGGGGGAGGAGTCACCGCTCCGAGAACATCACGCCGCCTTTCATCTTCGAGTCGCGGGGATTGTCGATGATGACGACCGTCACCGCGTCGACCGGCGCGTTGAAGTGCTTGACCACTGCGGCGGTGATGTCGGCGCAGAGCGCCTTCTTCTGCTCGGGGGTGCGACCCTCGACGGCGTGGACGACGACTTCGGGCATTGGGCGGGGTCTCCGATTGCGGTTGGGACGCGGGTGTCGACCCGAGCTTGGCGGCCGACGAACGATCTGCGTCTAATCCCCGCGAGGGCGGGCGCGCCAGTCGTGATTCCCGCGAAGGCCTGGAATGCGGGAGCCGTGGCGTGGCCGAGACCGGGACGTTGTCGCTGAGCAGCCCGCTCGCCAGGGCCTGGAAACAGCTGAAGGAGCACCCCCTCGCCCGCATCGGCCCGGGTCTGATCACGGGGGTGGCCGACGACGACCCCTCCGGGATCGCCACCTACTCCCAGGCGGGCGCCCAGTTCGGCCTGAACATGCTCTGGACGATGCCGCTTTGCTTCCCGCTGATGGCGGCGATCCAGTCGATCTGCGCGCGCATCGGACGGGTTACGGGCAAGGGGCTGGCGGCCAACATCAAGGCGGCGTTCCCGCCTGCCGTGCTGCGCGTGGTCGTGCTGCTGTTGCTGGTCGCCAACACGCTGAACATCGCCGCCGACGTGGCGGCGATGGGCGAGGTGACGCAACTCGTCACCGGCATCGAGCGCCACATCGCCACCGTGGCCCTCGTGTTGCTGTCGCTCGGACTGCAGGTCTTTGTGCCTTACCACCGCTACGTCCGGTACCTGAAGTGGCTGACCTTGTCGCTGCTCGCCTACTTCCTGGTGCTGTTCACGGTGCACGTGCCCTGGGGCCAAGTCGCGCTTCGCAGCGTCTGGCCGACGTTCAGGCTGGACGCCACGTCCGCCACGGTGATCACCGGAATCTTCGGCACCACTATCAGCCCCTATCTGTTTTTCTGGCAGGCGTCCGAGGAGGTGGAGGACATGCAGGCCCGCCACGGAGCGGCGCTCTCCGTCGACCAGCTCGCCGCCAAAGGCGAACTTCGCCGCATCAAGTGGGACACCTGGAGCGGCATGTTCTATTCCGACCTCACCGCCTTCTTCATCATCCTGGCCACGGCGGTGACGCTGAACGTGTCGGGCGTCACCGACATCAACACCGCCGCGCAGGCGGCCAAGGCGCTGCGGCCCTTGGCCGGCGACTTCGCCTACATCCTGTTCGCGCTCGGCATTCTGGGCGTCGGGCTGATTGGCGTGCCGGTGCTGGCCGGCTCCGGCGCCTACGCCCTGGCCGAAGCGATGGGCTGGAACGAGGGCCTCGAGCGCAAGACCAGGGACGCTCGAGGCTTCTACGGCGTGATCGCCGTCTCGGTGCTGATCGCCCTCGTCATCCAGTACACGCCGGTCGACCCCATGAAGGCGCTGTTCTGGAGCGCGGTGATCAATGGGGTCGTCGCCGTGCCGCTGATGGTGGTGATCGTGGTGCTCGCCTCGAAGAAATCGGTGATGGGCGAGTACACGGCCAGCCGCAGCCTCCAGGTGATGGGTTGGCTCGGAGCCGGCGTCATGGGACTCGCGGCGCTCGCCATGCTGATCCCCACCGCGGGTTGACCGCGCCGCGTCGATTGGCGTTGGACACCTTGTCGCCGCCGCGCGAGTAGTGTGAGGCGAGCGATAGGGAGGCCGGCGATGGCGGACGAGGCGCCGAGTGGAGTGGACTTGGCGGTCGGCGGCTACCCGCTCGCCGGCCTGAAGGTGCTCGACCTCTCGCGCGTCCTCGCGGGGCCGTTCGCCGGGCGGATGCTGAGCGATCTCGGGGCCGACGTGGTGAAGGTCGAGCCGCCGGACGGCGACGTCACGCGCCAGTGGGGCCGGGTGATCGCCGGCCTGCCGGGCTACTACTTCCAGCAGAACGCCGGCAAGCGGAACGTCTCGATCGACCTGCGCGCACCGGGCGCCCGGGAGCTGGTGCTGAGCCTGGCGCGCCGGGCCGACATCCTGATCGAGAACTATCGGCCGGACGTGATGCCGCGCCTCGGCCTAGGCTACGAGGCGCTGCGCGAGGTCAATCCGCGCCTGATCATGCTGTCGATCTCCGGCTTTGGCCAGGGCGGGCCGGAATCGCGCCGCCCGGCCTATGCGCCGATCGTGCACGCCGAAACCGGGCTGATGGAGCGCGCCCAGCGCCGCAGCGGCCTGCCCCGGCGCGACCTGCCGCTGTCGGTGGCGGACACCAACGCCGCGCTGCACGGCCTGGTGGCCCTGCTGGCCGCGGTGATCATGCGCGAGCGCACCGGAGTTGGTCAGCACATCGACATCGCCATGGTCGACGCCACCCTCGCGACCGACGACCAGATCCACTACGATCTGGAGGGCTCCGAGGGCTCGGGGCCGCTCCCGAACGACACCTGGGAGACCGGCGCGGGTCCGATCCTGGTGTCCGGCGATTTCCGCTACCTCTGGCGGCTGCTGACCTCGCGTCTGGGCGTGGAGGAGGTGGCGACGCCGGACATGGACCTGCCGACCAAGATCGCCAAGCGCCGCGCCGCGGTGGCGGCGTTCATGGCCCGGCTCGGCACGTTCGACGAGGTCGAGGCGGCCTTCGCGATAATGAACGTCGCCTGGGGCCAGGTCCGCCCGGCCGCCAGCCTCCGCGACCAGCCGACGCTGAAGCATCGCCGCGCCATCGTGGACGTTGACGACCGCGCCGGCGGCACGCGCCCCATGCCGCAGTCGCCCTATCGCTGGTCGTCCGCGAGGAGCGGCATCCGAGGCCCCGCACCGCACCGGGGCGAGCACAATCGCGAGGTGCTGGCCGAGTGGCTGGCGCTCTCGGACGACGAGATCGAGCAGCTGAGCGCGGTGGGCGTCCTGCAGCAGGACGACGCGGCGCGGGGCGGGTAGCCCCGGTCCAATCCCTTGTCCCCTTGTGGGGCTGTTGCTAACTCCCTTCCCCGCAAGGGGGAAGGGAGCTTTCGTGGCGATCTCATCGAATTGTGCAAAGGCTCCTTGCGGGGAGAAGGAGCCGTATTTCACGCCCCCGCCGCGAACTCGGACACGGGGTCGCCGGCGAGGCGGGAGTGGTACATCACCCGAGGCTTGGTCATGTCCCAAGGGCAGGCGCGGTGCATGAGGGCGCGGTTATCCCAGACCACGGCGTCGCCCGGCGTCCAGTGGTGGTGATAGACCCGCGGCGGCTGGGCCGCGAAGGCGACCAGATCCGCCAGCAGGCGTTCGGATTCGGCGGGGTCCAGGCCCGGGACGCCATAGGCGTGGCGTCC
>DATJRL010000223.1:0-9543 GCA_035504785.1 Caulobacteraceae bacterium | reverse complement strand
GTGCTCGCACCCCCACCCCCGACCCCTCCCCGCAGGGGGGAGGGGAGTTTTGCAACAGCCCCCCTGCGGGAGAAGGGAGCAAGATGTGCCGAGGAGAACGGTCGGTGAGAACGAGGGCCTCGTTACCCGGTTCGCCGCCCTGCCGCCTCGCGGAAGAGGATTGACCTATTCGGTTGATATCAACATAGTCCCGTCATGCCCGCCGCCTCCAGCACGGTTCCGCTCGAGACCACGGTCCACGTGCGCGACACCTGCCTATGCCTTCACGTACAGCGGGCGGCGCGGGCCCTGGCGGCGCGGTTCGACGAGGCGCTGCGCCCGGCCGGGCTCACCAACAGCCAGTTCTCGCTGCTGAATGCGTTGAACGGACCCCGGCCGAAGACGCCGGCCGCGGTCGCCGCGGTGCTGGGCGCCGACCGCACCACCGTGACCGCCGCTCTCAAGCCGCTGGTTCGGCGTGGTCTGGCCCATATCACCCGCGACCCGAACGACCGCCGCGTCCGCCGCATCGCCCTCACCGCCGAGGGTCACGCCCGGCTGGTGGCCGCGGTGCCGCTCTGGACCGAGGCGCACGAAGCGCTGGAGGCCGAGCTCGCGGGCGCCGACCCCGGACAGCTGCGCCACAATCTCGACGCCCTGTCAGCCGCTCGGCGCCCGGCGCCGACGCATCGACCGGGCGATGCGAGTACCGCCACGCCCCGTGTTGGCAGATCCTAGACAAAGGACACCGCGATGGACGCCAAGACCGAGACCCTGATCCCAGCCGCCAAACTGGCCGCCGACAATGAGGTGCGCATCCCCGGCGAGAGCGCCGAGTACCGCGCCGCTCGCACGGCCCTGCTCGCCGAAGAGATCGAGCTGCGCCGCCACATGGAGCGCGTCGCCGCCCAGCGCCGCGCCCTGCCGCCGGGCGCGCCGGTGACCGGCGACTATCGATTCCAGACGGAGGACGGCCCCTCCGACTTCGCCGGGCTCTTCGGCGACAAGGAGACCCTGGTCATCTACAACTACATGTTCGGGCCCCAGCGGCAGCGCCCCTGCCCCATGTGCACGAACGTCTTGGATGCGTGGGAGGGCAACGCCGTCGACCTGGCCCAGAAGCTCTCCCTGGTCGTCGTCGCTCGCTCGCCGATCGAGCGCCTCGTCGCCTGGAAGCAGCAGCGGGGCTGGAAGAACCTGCGCCTCGCCAGCGACCTCAACGACGCCTACAGCCGTGACTTCCGCGGCGTGCTGGCCGACGCGTCCGAAGCCGGCGGCGCCAACGTCTTCACCCGCCGCGACCGAACCATCCGCCATGTCTGGTCGGACGAATTGACCGAATCGACCGCCGACCCTGGCCAGGACCCCCGTGGCGCAGCCGTCACCTGCTCGCCGCTCTGGCTGGTTCTGGATAGCATCCCGGAAGGCCGCGGGCGCGACTGGTACCCGTCGCTGACCTACGCCTGACCCCGCGCGCGGCCTCGACCGCAGTTCGACGCTCACGTACGCTCGTGGCGTCCATCAAGACGGAAGGACGAACTGGAGAACGAGATGGCGGCGATAGAAGGCAGATGCATGTGCGGCGCCGTGACCTACGCGGTCTCGGGCGAGCCGATGTTCGTCGGCCATTGCGCCTGCGAGAACTGCCAGCGATCGACCGGCGCCGGCCACAGCTCGGTCGCGGCGTTTCCCGAGCCGGCGCTGAGAGCCGGCGGCGAGCTGACCTCTTTCGCCGCCAAAGGCGACTCGGGACAGGCCACGACCTATCAGTTCTGTCCCAAATGCGGCTCGCGCCTCTTCACGCGCGCCGAGATGATGCCGAACGTGGTGATGGTCACCCTCGGCACCATGGACGCCGCCGCGGACCTCACGCCGTCGATGTTGATCTACGGCAAACGCCGCCGCGCCTGGGACCACGTCGACCCCTCGGTCCCTGTCTTCCAGGAAATGCCCGCGCCCGGCTGACAGCTCTCGATCAATCCAGCGGCAACCTGCGCAGCTCGATCTTGGTGACCATGCGGGCGAGGCGCGCGCCGCGCTGGTCGCCCTCGACCACGAGGCGGTAGGGACCTGCGCCCTCCGGGAGCGGCGCGCCGTCGGCGGAGTCGGCCAGCAAGACCTGGTCCTTGCGCACGAGCGCGTCGGTTTCCGCCAAGGCCAACGCCACCGCGTAGCCGTCCTTGGCTTCGACCAGCACCACGTCGCGCAGCTCGGGGCCCTTCAGCGCCTTGCCCGCCGGGGCGCCGACCGCGGCCAGGACGTCGGCCAGCGGCACGCCGCGATAGGTGTTGGTCTTGCCTTCGACGGTGACCGTGAGGGCGACGTGCGGCATCGCCGCGATTTGGGCCGGGGTGAGGGTGGCCGTCTGGCCGTCCAACCCCTTGACGGTCAGGTCTTGCCCGAACGCCGGGCCGGCCAGGGCCGCCAGGCCGGCGACCGCCAGAGTGGCGAAAACACCGAGCCGGCTCATCGTGGCCTCGGCAGGACAATGAAACTGTATTTGCGGAACACGGCCGCGGCCTCCGGTCCTTGCAGGAACGTGAAGTAGGCCGCGGCGTCCGGATTGGCGCCGCTCGCGACCAGGGCGGCGGGGTAGCGGATCGGCGGGTGGCTGGAGTCCGGAAACAGTCCGACGATCCGCACCTTCGGTTCGACCTTGGCGTCGGTGTCGTAAACGATCCCGAGCGGGGTCTCGCCGCGGGCGACGAAGAGCAGCGCGCCGCGCACGTTGTCCGCCGGCGCGAGCTTGCCAGCGACGCTGTCCCAGACGCCAAGCGTGCCCAGCGACGCCTTGGCGTACTTGCCCGCCGGCACGTCCGGACCGGCCACCGCGAGGCGGCCATCGCCCAGCGCTGCGGCCAGCGGCATGCCCTTGCCGATTCGCAGCGCGATCCGCGAGGCGGCCGGCGCGATCAGCGCCAGGTGGTTGGTGAGTAGATCGCGACGGCTGGCGTTCACGATCAGGCGCCGTTGGGCGACGTAATCCATCCAGTCCGGGTCGGCGGAGATGAAGACGTCGGCCGGCGCGCCCTGCTCGATCTGCCGGGCGAGGGCGGACGAAGCCGCGTAGGACGCCCGCACCTGCTTGCCGGTCTTGGCGGCGTAGGCGGCGTCCACGTCGTCGAGGGCGTTCTTCAGCGACGCGGCCGCGAAGACCGTGACCGGGTCGGGCTGGGCGAGCGCGAAACCGGGCGCCGCCAGCGCCAGGGCGCCCAGCACCGCGATCAGGCAGCGTCGTAGGATCATCGGTTCATTCCACCGCCAGGATGACATGCGAGGCCTTGATCAGCGCCACCGCCGGCTCGCCGGGCCTCAGGTCCAGGTGCTCGACGCTGTCGTGGGTGATCGTGGCCGTGATCGACTTGCCGCCGCCGATGTCGAGCGTCACCGCGTCGTTCACCGCGCCGCGCTCCACGTGGGACACCACGCCCGCCAGCCGGTTGCGGGCCGAGGTGCGAAGCGACCCCTCGTCGCGGGCGAGGATCACGAAGCTCGACTTGATCAGCGCGATGGCCGGCGCGCCGGGCGCCAGACCCAGGTCTTCGACGCTGTCCTTGGTGATCACGGCGACGATCTCGGCGCCGTCGGCCACCTTGAGCACCACTTCGGAATTGACCGCGCCCGGCACGATGCGGTCGACGGCGCCGCGGAGCGCGTTGCGAGCACTGGTCTTCATGCCGAGACTCCACAGCAGGGTGCGAAGGGGGCGAGCGTCGCGGCCGAGCCGCCCCTCCAAACTTCCCAGCACATGCGCCAGTTCCGCCTCCATGGCGTGGAAGGCGGAAATCACGGCGACGCCGTCCTCGGTCACCTCGGCGCGGCCGCCGCGGCGACCGCCCGGACGGGCGACCACCAGCGGACGCTCGAACAGGTTGTTCAGCGCTTGCACGGCGTCCCAGGCCCCCTTGTAGCTCAGGCCCACCGCCTTCGCCGCGCCGCTGATCGAGCCATGCGCCTTGATCGCCTGCAGGAGCGCGATCCGCTCCGGACCGACCGCGCCGGCGCCGCCCTTGCGGAGCGAAAGGTTGGCGGAGATTGGGACGGCTGACGGCATGCGCGGGCCTCGGAAGTCGAGTTCGGACCAGCGGTCAGAACGAGAAACGTCCACCAAATGTCGGAGCGACGTTGTTGTCGAAGTAATACGGGACGCCGGGGCCGTGCGGAATGGCGATCGCCAGACCGCCGGCGACGTCGGAATAGGCGATGCCGGAATAGACGTCGAACCGCTTGGTGAAATGATAGTCCGCATAGAGCGAAACCTCGTCGAGCGTGCCCGCGCAGGAGCTGCGGAAACCGATGCCGGGCGCGGAGGAGCAGGTCGACGGATCTAGGCGAAAGTCGTTCTGATCCTCGTGATAGTAGGACAGCGTGATGTCGGTCTTGCTGTTGAAGGCGTATTTGGCGCCCGTCCAGAACACCTGCACGATCTTCGGAGAGTCGAGGTTGTTGTCTTCGACCCCGCTCAATAGATAACCGCCCTGGGCCGTCGCGCCGACGCCCAACGGATTGGCGGGATTGACCTGCCGGATATATTCGTAGCCGCCAAACACCTTGAACCGGTCCCAGGCGTACTTGGCGGCGACCATGACGGCGGTGTTATCGGTGACGATGCCGTATTCCGTGTTGCTGGTCGCGATCAGGTTGGTCCCGGTAATCGGGGTTTGATCGATGCTGTCGACCGTCGACTGATAGGGCTGCGTCGGACTGGTGGGGCCCAGCAGCGGGTTGACGACGCTGATCGCCTGGTTGACGTGCTGGAAGACGACATCGGCGGAGAAGCTGCGATAGGCGCCGCCGAGATCGAAGGCATAGGCGGAGTTATGCGGCGCCTCCGGCGTGCAGCTCGCGGCCGACCAGGCGCCGCTGGCGTAGCAGCCGCCCTGCCCGTCGGCGAACTTGTACATCGCCCCGAAATGAACCGGTCCCACGGCCAGCCGATACTTGAGCGCGCTGTCCCAGCGCGTGTCCTGGGTGTCGCCGCCGCCGGCCATCAGGCCGTTGTAGCCGATGAACGAGAAAGCATAGGCGCCGCCGGCCGGGTCGTAGGCGAGCATCGCATCCGTGCCGAGCGCACGCTGACGACCGGCGGTCAGCGTGCCGAACTCGTCGGACGACACCCCTAGGTAGAGTTCGTCGTTGAAGGCCTGGCCCGCGCGCGCGCCATCGCCGGCGAACGCATAGGCGCTCCGGGGAAGCCCGGCGTTCATGGTGTTGGTCGCCGCGAGGTTCGCGAGCTGCCCGGACTGCGGATTGATGCCGGTCGAAGCGTTGAAGACGACGGACCAGCCGGGCAGAAGCTCCTCCTTGCCGCGGAGCCCCAGCCCCGTCTGCGACAGGTTGTTTGGCGCAATGAGGAACTGAGGGTGATTGCCGTTCCGGTTGACCAGCGACTCGCCTTCGTAGTTGACGCCGTTTTCCGGCAGGCCGTGGCTGACCCAGCCCACGCCGACGTCATACGCGCCGTATAGGGTGACGCCGTGCCAGGTGAGCGCGGTGGAACCCTCCTCCGGCTTCGCGCCCGCCGGCGCGGACGGCGCGGACTCGACGGTCTGAATGGACTGGGCCTGGGACTGGATCGCCCGGGTCTGGGCGGACTGTCCCTGCTGGAGGGCGGCGACGTCGGATTGCAACTGCTGGGTCTTGGCCATCAGCTGCTGGTCCTCGGCCTGCAAACGCTGATTGTCGGCGGCCAGCTGCCGCACCTCGTCTTGCAGCTGCTGAATACGCGCATCGCGCGGGTCCGGCGCCGGATCAGCCAGCGCCATCGTCGAAACGCCCGCCAGCAAGGTCGCCAACCCAAGGGCCCGGCCGAAACCGGTCAAGCGCAGGTCGCCAGCCATCTGTTCCCCTCCCGAGCGGCGTTCGAGCGCCGCCGACACCTGTCTTGCAGTCTGACTACATAACGATGGGTGATATAGTCGAACTACATATCGCCAGGCAATCAAGGCTGACGGCATGCCCCGGAGCCGGCTCCGACGGCGAGTCGCCAGCCCGGTTGGCGGCCGGACGGCCGCTCACGCTCCCGGAGGGACGATCTCCTCGGTCAAGGCGCCGCGCTCAGCCGATTCTCCCGCGCCGTGAGCGCGTCCACCGCCGTACACCGACGAAGAAGAGCGGCACGAAGAAGATCGCCATGAATGTCGCCGTCAGCATGCCGCCGATGACGCCGGTCCCGATATCGTGCTGGCTCGCCGCGCCGGCGCCCGAGGCGATCGCCAGCGGGAACACGCCGGCCATGAACGCCAGCGAGGTCATCAGGATCGGCCGCAGGCGGAGGCGCGACGCCTGCATCGCCGCGTCTCGCGACTCCGCGCCGCGCTTCTCCGCGACGTCCGCGAACTGCACGATCAGGATGGCGTTCTTGGCCGAGAGGCCGATCGTGGTCAGCAGCCCGACCTGGAAATAGACGTCGTTGTAGAAGCCGCGCAACGTCGCCGCGGCGACCGCGCCCAGCACGCCGAGGGGGACGACGAGGATGACGGAGAGCGGGATCGACCAGCTCTCGTAGAGCGCCGCGAGGCAGAGGAACACCACGAGCACCGACAGCCCGTAGAGGAAGGGCGCCTCGGACCCGGACAGGAGCTCCTGATAGGAAAGGCCGGTCCACTCGTAGCCGACCCCGCGCGGCAGCTGGCCGATCAGTTTCTCCATTTCAAGCATCGCCGCGCCGGAGCTCTGACCGGGCGACGATTCGCCCTGGATTTCCAGCGACGGCTGTCCGTTGTAGCGGCCAAGCTGCGCCGGCCCGGTGATCCAGCTCGTCGTGGCGAAGGCCGAGAACGGGGCCATGGTCCCGGTCGAGCCGCGGACGAACCAGTCGCCGACATCCTCGGGTCGCGACCGAAACGGCGCGTCGCCCTGGATGTAGACCTGCTTCACCCTCCCACGGTCGACGAAGTTGTTGACGAACTCCCCGCCCCAGCTGATGGCGAAGGTGTCGGCGACCTGGCCGAGATCGAGACCGAGGGCGCTGGCCTTGGTCTGGTCGACGTCCAAGTGGAGCTGCGGCGTATCCGGCTGGTTGTTCGCCCTGACGTTGGCCAGGATCGGATCCTTGGCCGCGAGCGCCAGGAGCTGGTTCTGAGCCGCCGCCAAGCGTTCGTGTCCGAGGCCGGCGCGGTCCTCGAGTTCGAGGTCGAACCCCGACGTGCTGCCCAGACCCGGCACGGCCGGCGGCACCAGGATGAACACCTGGCCATCGTGCACCTGCTGCGAGAGCGCCCGGGTCGCGCGCCGCGCAATGGCGGAGGCGCTGTTCCGCTGTCCGGGACGATCCTTCCAGTCGCTGAGGTGCAGGAAGGCCTGGCCGAGATTCTGTCCGTTGCCGCTGAAGTTGAAGCCGGCGACGGTGAACAGGGCCTCGATGTTCCGCTTTTCGTCGACCAGGAAGTAATGCTCCAGCTGCTTGCCGACCGCGATGGTCCGGGACTGGGTGGCGCCGACCGGAAGCGTGTAGAGGCCGATCATCGAGCCCTGGTCCTCGATCGGCAGGAACGCTGTCGGCAGCCGCACGAGCAGCCCAAGCAGGACCACGATCAGAACGGCGTAGAGGATGAACGCCGGCAGCGGCCGACTGATCACCCGTCCGAGCGTCGCCTGGTAGCGCTCGACCGTGCTGGAGAACGTGCGGTTGAACCAGCCGAAGAAGCCGCGGTGGTGCTCGCGATGGCCCTTCTCGACGGGCTTCAGCAGGGTGGCGCAGAGCGCCGGGGTCAGGATCAGCGCCACCAGGATCGACAGCACCATGGCCGAAACGATGGTGACCGAGAACTGGCGGTAGATGACGCCGGTCGAGCCGCCGATGAAGGCCATCGGCAGGAACACCGCCGAGAGCACCAGCGCGACTCCGACGAGCGCTCCGGTGATCTCGTTCATCGAGCGTATCGTGGCTTCCTTCGGCGGTAGCCCCTCCTCGCTCATGATCCGCTCGACGTTCTCGACCACGACGATGGCGTCGTCGACCAGCAGGCCGATCGCCAGCACCATGCCGAACATCGTCAGGGTGTTGATCGAATAGCCCGCGGCCGCGAGCACGCCGAAAGTCCCCAGCAGCACGACCGGCACCGCGACGGCCGGAATCAACGTGACCCGCCAGTCCTGGAGGAAAATGAACATCACCGCGATGACGAGAAAGATCGCTTCGATGAGGGTGACGACGACCTGCCGGATCGAGAGCTTGATGAAGGTGGTGGAGTCCACGGGGAAGCTGAGCTTCAGACCCGGCGGCAGGCTCGCGGCGAGCTCCGTCGCCTTCTGCTTGACAAGATCGGCGGTCTTGAGCGCGTTGGCGCCCGGGGAGAGCTGGATGGCGACGCCGCCGGCGGGCAGGCCGTTGAGGCGGGTCGTGGTCGAGTAATCGTCGGCGCCCAGCTCCACCCGCGCCACGTCCGATAATCGCACCGTCGATCCATCCGGCTGCGTCTTGAGGATGATCGCCTTGAACTGATCGGGTGTGGAGAGCAGCGACTGGGCGGTGACGGTCGCATTCAGCTCCTGCCCCTTTGGCGACGGCAACCCGCCGACCTGGCCGCCTGTCACCGGAATGTTCTGCTCCAGCACGGCGGTGGTCACGTCGGACGGCATCAGGCTGTAGGCCTGGAGTTTGTACGGATCGAGCCAGATGCGGATCGCGTATTGGCCCCCGAACACGCGCACGTTGCCGACGCCGTTGATCCGCGCCAGCGGGTCGACGATGTAGCTCCTCAGATAGTCGGCGATGTCGATCGAGCTGTAGCGCCCGCTCGTGTCGTAGAGCGCCACCACCATCAGGAAGTCGCCCTGCGCCTTGGCGACGTTCACGCCCAACTCCGTCACCTCCACCGGCAGGAGCGGCAGCGCCGACTGCAGCTTGTTCTGCACCTGCACCTGGGCGATGTCGGGATTGGTCCCCGGCGCGAAGGTCACCTGCAGTTGCGCGCTCCCGTCGGAGCTGCTCGACGACGAGAAGTAGAGCAGATGATCGAGGCCGGTCAGCTGCTGCTCGATGACCTCGGTCACCGTGGTCTCGACCGTCGCGGCCGAGGCGCCGGGATAGGTGGCGGAGATACTGACCGACGGCGGCGCGATCGTCGGATACTGCTCGATCGGAAGGGTCCGGATGGCAAGGGCGCCGGCGATCATGATCACGATCGCGATCACCGTCGCGAAGATCGGCCGTTCGATGAAGAAGCGCGAGAGCACCGTTCGACCGCCCTATCGCACGTTGTCGGCCGGGACGGCGCGGACGGCGGTCCCCGGCTCCGGCGGCTGGCTCGATTCCACGATCATCCGGTCGCCGGCCCTAAGGCCGGCCGTCACCAGCCATCTGTTCCCGACCGTGCCGTTCACCTGCAGCCGCCGAAGTTCGACGACGCCTTTCGCATTGACCACGAGCGCCGTGGGCTGACCCTGCTGGTCGTGGCTGACGCCCTGCTCCGGCGCCAACAGGCCGGCCGGATCGACGCCCTCGACGACCGTCTCGCGCACGAACATGCCAGGCAGCAGCAACCCCGAAGGATTCGGGAAGACGGCCCGCAAGGTGACGGCGTCCGTGGTCGTATCGACGGTGATGTCGGTGAACTCGAG
>DATJRL010000222.1:0-21915 GCA_035504785.1 Caulobacteraceae bacterium | reverse complement strand
CCTCAAGCGAATGCGACCAGTCTGTCCCCTGATCCAGAACCGGATGGACCGCCGTCGCGTGGTCCAGTTCCAATTCGCGGGGCTCGCGCAATGCGCTCATCGGCATGATGGAAAGGATTGCCCGCGGCCCACCTTCTAGCTGGAACGGCAACTCTCCATCGATGACGGCGCGCACAGCGTCTTCGTGAAGGGCGACCAGTCGCGGCACCAACCCTTCGGACGCGCCGAAGGCGACCCTCAGCTCATGCACATCCATTTCGCGCTTCCCCCGACTATCGCGGCTGTAGAACCTGCGCGTGGTCCCATTGCGAGCCGCATGCGGAGCGGCGAAGCTCGGCGGGACGCGCATGACGATGACGTGAGCACCTGGTGTGACCTCTATTGGGTGGGTGCGCAGGCCAGCAATCCGAGGTTCAACGCTGCTGCTCAGCATCCCTTCGAGCTGTAGAATGGCTGCGTCCGGGTCGGTCAGAAGCGCACCTGGCACCGCCGTGGCCACACCAGCCCTTGCTTCAACACCGAAGATGAGGTCCCCGCCATCGGAGTTCGCAAAGGCGATCACGTCATGTAGGAACTCCTGCTTGTCGCGGTCGCGGGCGCCGGGGAACTGGGCCTTGTATTCGAGGGTCCGACCTTCCGGCACGGAACTGGTCACAAGCGCCTCAATGTCAGCCAGGGTTACGTCGGCTAGTTGCTTCAAGATCATTGGTGGAACTTACGCTGTGGTGGCCCAACCCCATAGTGTTGCTCCCGCCGTGCGCGGACCCACCATCGACTCGGTTCGGCGTGAGGGGCGTCCCACGGCCCCTCCGCCCACGTACACTTTGCGGTGGGCCAAATGATCGGAACCTTGTCAGTGTTGCGTCCAGCGCCGGAGGTCTAGCCGTGTTGGTTCTCAACACCCTGTTTTCGTCGGAAGACATCGATCCGTCGACCGTCCTGATCATGCGGCACCGGCCAACCGAGACCACTATACGGAAGGTCCTTCCGTGGATCGTGGCCGAGCGCCCCGACCTGTTCATCGCCTATCAGCAAATCCAATGGCCCTCCGCTGAGAAGGCGATGACCCGCGCCAAACTCCTTGCATCATTCATCGGGCTTCGCCCCGGCAAAGCGGTGTTCGCGGGGATCTACTCCATCGGCGCGGCCTCTCCGCTGACCTATGAGGGCTATCACAGCCTGCCGGGGAACGTGGAACTGATCTCTCTTGGCATGAACGGGCGCCAGCCGGACGCCCCTGATCAGCTTCGTTTCGAAATGGAGCTGACGCCAACATTCTCAGAGTGGATCGGGCGGCTTATCGTCAAGTGGCCGCCGCCAGAGCGGGCTTGGTTTCGCTGGGCGGCTCGCAATCAAATGCCCGTCGATTCGATCTTGGAAGAGAGCATTTTCACGCCAGGCATGCCGCACTGGGCGGACATCGCGTTGTCGTGGGCGGAACTGCGCCTTTTGCCAACGAGCTGGCGCTCAGCGCTCGCCGAATGGCGGGGCGTCTACTTCATCTTCGATGTTGCGCGGCGCGCGGGCTACGTGGGCTCGGCCTACGGGGCCGACAACCTGCTGGGCCGATGGCGCGCCTATGCGCAGACAGGGCATGGCGGCAACAAGATGCTGCGGCAGAGCAAGCCGGACGATCTGCGGTTCTCGATTCTAGAGCGCACGTCGCCTGACATGGACTCGGCTGAGGTGATCCGGCTGGAGGCCAATTGGAAGGCGAGGCTGCATACGCGCGAGTTTGGCCTGAACGAGAACTGAGGGGTGTTCAGTGTCCGGGCCGAACCCCGTCCACGGAACCACCCGTCGGCGGTGCTGAGGCCGTGTTGACCCGGTGTTGACTCCGCGCGCGGCGCCTCTCCCCGGTACCCGACCCGTCAGTATAATTAGGTGATTTCTTTGAAGTTTTTGGCGCGCTCGGAGCGATTCGAACGCCCGACCCCCAGATTCGTAGTCTGGTGCTCTATCCAGCTGAGCTACGAGCGCGCGCCGCCGGAGGGTGACCCCCGGGCGAAGGCGCGGAACCTAGTCGGACGCGCGGGGAACCGCAAGGCGCCGGTTGACAGGAAACGAGGCGGCGACGGTCCCGAGAGGGTTGGCGCGAGCCGGCTGTAGCGGCGACAGCATCGTGCGGCCGCCCCCGGCGCCGGCGTTGAGGTCGGCGGCGACCTGATCGCAAAGGGCCTGATCGCGGCTGGAGACCACCACCTTCGCCCCGTGCGACCCCGTGCGCCACCAGTTGCTGGACGATGCCAAGGCCGATGCCCTTGGTCGCGCCGGTGACCATGGCCACCAGGCCGAAGAGCGACATGGCCTCTCCCTCGCAGCCAACCGACCACCGGCACGGCAGCGCCGGCGGACGCCATCGCGCCGTCGGGGTGGATGAGCCTACTCGCCTGAACCGAACGTTTTGCGGATCGAAACGCCCCACATCGCTGGTTCTTGCGTTTGGCCGGTAAATCGGAATGATATCGCCGCGAAGCGCGAGGGTGTCCTTCAGCGCTCCAAGTCTCAGCGGAGCGCGATCGGCCCCTAAGTCAGCGGCCGCTGAATGCTGCGGGCCGCTTCGATAGGAACGCCGCCACGCCCTCGACGAAGTCTTCCGTCTTGCCGGCCTCCCGCTGGGCCAGGCGTTCGCGATGCAGCTGGCTCGCCCAGTCGCTCTCCAACGAGGCCCATGCCAGCTGTCGTGACAGGCCCAACGAAGCAGGCCCGTTCGCCAGAGCCGCCGCGAGCTTCATCGCTTCCCCCATCAATTCGGCATCCGGGACGACGCGGTTGACCAGACCCCACTCCAGCGCCTGTTTTGCCGGAACCCGCTCCCCGAGGAGCATCATCTCCATGGCTCTGGCCCGGCCGATCATTCGGGGCAGGAGGTAGGTGGAACCGCCGTCGGGCACGAGCCCGATCCGGCGGAACGCCTGCAGGAAGTAGGCGCCCTCCGCGGCGACGATCAGGTCACCGAGGAGCGCCAGCGAGCACCCGACGCCGGCGGCGGCGCCGTTCACGGCCGTGACGAATGGCGTCGCCATCTCGCGGATATAGGTGACCAGCGGGTTGTAGACGGTCTCCAGCGCGGCGCCCGCGTCAGGCTTGCCGTCCACGTCGAGATTGCCTCCGCCGGGGCTATTCGAGAGGTTCGCGCCGGAACAGAAGCCGCGGCCCTCGCCGGTCAGGACAATCGCCCTCGCCTTCTCGGGGCCAGCGCTGGCCGCCTTGAAGGCGTGCAAAAGCTCCGCGGCGGTGTCGACGCCGGCGGCGTTCATCGTCGCCGGGTCGGCGAGCGTGATGACGGCCACGCCGCCTTCCCGCGAGGTCTTGATCTTTTGATACATCGGCGTCCCTGCCTGTCCCCGGCTGTCGGTCAGCCCTGGAGCGACAAAAGCGACCCCTGCCGCTAGGTTGGTCAAGCGGTCCTGACGAGCCCCGGACCCAGCATCTCCCGCTGCGCGAGGCGCAGGGCTGGATTCGGTCCGGTCTCGACCCGCTTCAGTGCGCCTTCGTCGCGGCGGCCTCGATGAGGTCGAGCCGAGCCTCGTCGTAGTGGCGGCGCACACGGACGCCGTCCGCGCCAAACTCGAGGACGACGTCGTCGGACTTCGTGACGCGGGGCCAGGCCGGGCCGCCCGCCGAGTCGGGGTCGCCGGTCTTGGCGAAGGCGACCCAGTAGGCGTGCATGGCCGTGGCGATCTCGTGGTCCCCGGGCGTCGCGGCGGGGATCTGGCGTGCGCCGTAGGTGACCGGAACATCGGAGAGGTTGTCGAAGACGTAGGGGATCTCCGAGCCATGGGCGGCGCCGAAGCTGGTGGGGCGCGCCGCCGCCGGCACGTAGGAGAAATGGTAGACGAACGCCGGCAGACCCTGCTTCGCCATCTGCCGCCCCAGGTTCCGGTCGGGCTCGGTGATCAGGAAATCGGTCTCGACCTCGCGGGCCACTTCCGGCGGGGCCTGGCCGCCGTAGGCCGCGATCACCTTGGCCGGATCGCCGGCGCGAGCGATCACCGGGTCGGGATAGTCGCCGACCTTGGGGAACAGGCTGGCCTCGTAGCTGTTGCCGCCCTCCAGGTAGGGCACATGCGCCTCGTCGCCGCGGGCGAAACCCTGGGCGATGCCGCCAGTGATGATCTGGCCGTCGAGCATGGGATTGGGAAGCGACGGATCGGTGAGGCCGGTGACCGGGGCGTTGAGCGCCTCGGCCGGGAGGGCGCGCAGGGCCGCGGCGGCGGCCGCATCGTCGCCCTTGACGCCCTGCGCCGCGGCGAAGTCCCGGCCGATGGCCTCGGCCGAGCGGTCCCCGCCGGTCAGCGGGCGCGGGACGGAGCGCCCGAAACCCGACTCGGAGATCGCCTTGGCGAACAGTCCCTTCGCGGCCGGCGAGATCATCAGGTAGTTCACCGAGATCGCGCCGGCGCTCTCGCCGAAGATGGTGACGTTGTCCGGATCGCCGCCGAACGCCGCGATATTGCGCTTCACCCACTTCAGCGCCGCGATCTGGTCCATCAGGCCGTAGTTGCCGATCGGGCCTCTGCCCCGGTCGAGGGCCGGGTGTGCGAAGAAGCCAAACCTTCCGAGGCGGTAGTTGAAGCTCACCAGGATGACGCCGTCGCGGGCGAACTTGGCTCCATCGTAGAACGGGACGGCGCTGCCGCCCTGGATGAAAGCGCCGCCGTAAATCCAGACCATCACCGGCAGCCCGGCGCCGGGCCTGGCGTTCGCCGGCCGCCAGACGTTCAGGGTCAGGCAGTCCTCGCTCATGTTCATCCGCGAGAAGGGACCCCGCGCCGCTTGCATGCACACCGGCCCGAAGGCGTCGGCGGTCCTGACGCCGTTCCAGGGCGCGGCGGGCTGGGGCGGGCGCCAGCGCAGGTCGCCCACTGGCGGGGCCGCGAACGGCACGCCCTTGAAGCTCTCGACCGAGCCGACGGTGACGCCCGCGACGTCGCCCTGGCGGGTGTGGACCACGGCGGCGTTCGCCACGCACGCCGCCAGGAGGAAAAACGCCGCGGACGCCGCCGCAGCCCCAGAACGCCAGCGCATGAAACACTCCGTCTCGAAAATCAGGCCGTTCGAAATAGCCGCCAAGGCGGAAAGCCGCCCGTAAATGGGTTGCCCGTAAATGGGTTGAACGCGCCGGGCCGGTTTTGCCGTTGCCGTCACCGCCGATCCTGGCCGCCGCCTACGATTCAGCGAACGACGATAGCCGCACAGGCCGGCGGCGCCCAGGCCGCGCGAAACGCGGCGGCGGGTCAGCCTCGGAACGAATCCTTGGCGGCGCGGACGGCGGCGAAGGCCTCGTAGTCCGGCGCGCCGGCCTTGCCGACGCGGGCGGCCAACTGGGGCGCGCGCAGGAACGGGTTGGTGGCCTTCTCCAGTCCGATGGTGGTGGGCACGGTCCACTCGCCGCGCTCGCGGGCCGCGAACACCTGGTCCGCGCGCGCCTTCAGCGCCGGCCCGTCGTCCACCGAGAGCGCGAAGCGGGCGTTGGAGGCGGTGTACTCGTGGGCGCAATAGACGCGGGTCTCGTCCGGCAGGGCGGCCAGGCGCGAGAGCGAGGCCCACATCTGGTCCGGCTTGCCCTCGAACAGGCGCCCGCAGCCGAGAGCGAACAGGGTGTCGCCGACGAACGCGACCTTGTCCGCATCGTCGTAGTAGGCGATGTGACCCAGCGTATGGCCGCCGGTTTCGATCACCCGGAACGACGTCTCGCCCAGCTCGACGATGTCGCCGCCGACGACCGTACGATCCAGCGGCGCGATCCGCGTCACCTCCGCCGGGCCGACGATCGTGCAGCCCGTGGCGGCCTTGATCTCCGCGTTGCCGCCGGCGTGGTCGGGATGCCAGTGGGTGTTGAAGATGAAGTCTAGCCCCCAGCCGGCCGTCCTCAGCTCCTCGAGGATCGCGGCGGCCTCGGGCGTGTCGATGCAGGCGGTCTTCCCCGACGCCTCGTCGCGGATGAGGAAGCCGTAGTTGTCGGAGAGGCAGGGAAACTGGCGGACGGCGAGGGTCATGGGTCGCTCCTCCAGAGCCTGACGGGATTCAGCGGTCGGGCGGTTGCACCCGACCCCATCGTGCTCTGGTCAAACCATCCTACATTGGTCGGCGGACGAACTGGGAGACCCGATGCGTCGCGATGTCCTCGATCTGCGCGAATTCTACGCCCAGCCGCTGGGCGCGGCGGCGCGCGAGATGGTGTCGCGCAAGGTCGCCGAGGCGTGGGGCTCGCTGGCCGGCCTCGACCTGCTGGCCTACGGGTATGCGACTCCGTTCCTCGAGGGCCTGATCGCCGACGCGCGGCGCACCGTCGCCGCCATGCCGGCGGCGCAGGGCGTCGAGGCGTGGCCGCTGGGCGCCCCCAACGCCGCGACCCTCGTCGACGAAGCCGCGCTGCCGTTCCCCAACGCCCTGTTCGACCGCATCCTCGCCGTCCATGCCCTCGAGGAGAGCGACAGCCCCCTGGCGGTGCTGTCCGACCTCGGGCGGGTGCTGGCGCCGTCCGGGCGGCTGATCCTGGCGGTGGCGGCGCGGCCGGGGCTGTGGGCCAACGCCGAGTCCAGCCCCTTCGGGCATGGGCGGCCGTTCTCGCGCCGGCAACTGGAGCAGCTGGTGCGCGAGGCGGAGCTGGAACCGGCCGGCTGGACGCGCGCCCTCTACGCCCCGCCGCTCCGCTGGGCGGCGCGCTGGGCGGAGGGATTCGAACAGCTGGGCGCGCGGCTCTGGCCGGCCCTGTCGGGTCTGGTGCTGATGGAAGCGCAAAAGCGCACGGTGGCGGCGACGCCGGTCGCGGTTCGCCGCCGCGCCCGGGTCTACTCGCCCGGGGCGTTGCGGCCGGCTCGCGACTGGCTGGCGCCCGTTCCTTAGGCGGATCATCGCCGCGGGCTCCACGGGTCTTGGGGCTGAGCCGCTATGCGCTTAAACGATAAGGCCGGTTGCGCCGTTGAGAGACTTGCCGATGAAGATGATCGTCGCCGTGATCAAGCCCAGCCGACTCGATGCGGTGCTCGACGCCGTGACCGAGGCGGGGGCCTCGGGCCTGACCGTCACCGAGGTGCGCGGCTACGGCCGACAGAAGGGCAAGACCGAGGTCTATCGAGGCGCCGAATACGAGGTGAAGCTGCTGCCGAAGGTGAAGCTGGAAATCGCGGTCTCCAACGACATGGAGACCGGCGTTGTCGAAGCCCTGACCCGGGCCGCCAACACCGGCAAGATCGGCGACGGCAAGATCTTCGTCCTGGACCTGGAGCAGGCCATCCGCATCCGCACCGGCGAACGCGATGCAGCCGCGATCTCGGGGTAGATCAAAACCCCTTCCCGGTCAGCCTGCATGCGCCGCAGGCTCAGCTAAGTATAACCGCAGAGGTCGCTGAGAAGGCGCAGAGGACGCAGGGCGTCACGGGCCCCCCGCGAACTCCGCGCCTCCTCTGCGTTCTCCGCGGTTCCCCTTACAGACGCCTGCGGCGTCAACGACGTTGGTCGTGCGCGTCCCAGGAAAAAAGATCCGTCTTCGGGGCCGCAGTCCGTTCAATGCCGGCCGGCTCGGCGCCGTTGCGGCTGAGGAGGAAGATCGCGGTCTCGGCGCGCCAGTTCTCGATCGGGCGCTTGGGGTCGATGGGGCGGGCGGGCTTGCCGTCGGCCAGGGCGGCGCAGGCCTCGATGCGCAGGTCGAGGTCGTCGCAGAGCTCGGTGAAGTCGCGCAAGGTGCACAGGTGAATGTTGTCCGTCGCCCACCAGCGCGTCGGCAGCGCCCGGGTGATCGGCATGCGGCCCGCGCCCAGCAGGTCGAAGCGGACGCGCCAGTGGGCGAAGTTGGGCAAGGAGACGACGGCGCGCTCGGCGATGCGCAGCAGCTCGGACAGCACGTGCCGCGGCTGTCGCACTTGCGGCAGGGTCTGCGAGAGGACCGCGTAGTCGAAGGCGCGGGCGGGGAAGTAGTCGAGGTCGTCGTCGGCGTCGCCCTGCACGACCGCGAGGCCGCGCGCCAGGCAGGCCGAGACGCCCTCGGCGCTGAGTTCGAGCCCCCGCCCGTCGACGTTCTTCTCGCGCCAGAGCAGCTCCAAGAGCTCGCCCTCGCCGCAGCCGACGTCGAGCACCCGCGCGCCGGGGCGCACCAGCCGCAGGATCTCGCGGAAGTCCTGACGGATCGCGCTCAAGCCAGGCCCCGCGCCTGCGCCGCCGAGGCCACGAAGCCGGCCAGCGCGGCATGCAGCACCGGCTCGTCGAGCAGGAAGGCGTCGTGGCCCTTGTCGGTCTCGATCTCGACGAAGCTGGCCCGCGCCCCGGCCGCGTTCAGCGCCCGCACGATCTGCCGGCTCTCCGCCGTCGGGTAGAGCCAGTCGGAGGTGAACGAGAAGACGCAGAAGCGCACGTCCCGCGCCTTGCGGAACGCCTCGGCGAGGTTGCCGCCGTGGCTCGCGGCCAGGTCGAAGTAGTCCATGGCGCGGGTGATGTAGAGGTAGGAGTTGGCGTCGAAGCGGTCGACGAACGAGGCGCCCTGGTGGCGCAGGTAGCTCTCCACCTGGAAGTCGGCGTCGAAACCCCACGAGAGGCCGTCGCGCTGCAGCTCGCGGCCGAACTTGCGCTGCAGGGCCGTCTCGGAGACGTAGGTGATGTGCGCGGCCATGCGGGCCACGCCGAGGCCCTTTTCCGGCCGCACGCCCAGGCGCTCGTAGTCGCCGCCGCGCCAGTCCGGGTCGGCCATCACCGCCTGGCGGCCGACCTCGTGGAAGGCGATGTTCTGCGCGGAGTGCCGCGCGGCGGCGGCGATGCAAATGGCGGAGAACAGACGCTCCGGGTAGTCGGCCGCCCACTGCAGCACCTGCATGCCGCCCATCGACCCGCCCACCACCGCGAACAGCGTCTCGATCCCGAGCGCGTCCAGCAGCATCGCCTGGGCGCGGACCATGTCCGCGATGGTGACCACCGGGAACGTCAGCCCATAAGGCTCGCCCGTGGCCGGATCGATCGATGAGGGGCCGGTCGTGCCCTGGCATCCGCCGACGACGTTGGCGCAGACGACGAAGTAGCGATCGGTGTCCAGCGGGCAGCCCGGTCCGATCACCTGCGACCACCAGCCCGGCTTGCCGGTCAGCGGATGCGTCGACGCCGCGTGCTGATCCATGGTCAGCGCGTGGCAGATGAGGATGGCGTTGGACCTGGCCGCGTTCAGCCGTCCGTAGGTGTTGTAGGCGACCTCGAGGCCGCGGATCTCCGCGCCGGAATCCAGGCGCAGCGGCGTCGCCGCCGGAAACCGCATCACCTCGGTTCCCGTGGCCAGCAGATCGGCCGCGGTCTCGCCGTCACTCATGGGGCGCCCTTGGACCGCCAAAGCGGGCGGGCTGTCAACGCCCTTGCCGAGCGGCTAAGACCGGGGGCGATGCGTCGACTCATCCTCTTCCGGCATGCGAAGGCCGAGCCGCGCGCCGCGGGCGGCGACGACTTCGACCGACCGTTGGCCGAACGGGGCCGCGAGGACGCGGCGCTGGTCGGCCAGGCGTTGGCCAAGGCCGGACTTGCGCCCGACATGGCGCTGATCTCGCCCGCCCGGCGCGCGGCCGAGACCTGGATCTGCGCCAAGGAGGCCTTCCCCCGCATCCGCGCCGAACTCGACCGCAACCTCTACAACGCCGGGCCGGAGGAGGTGCGGGAGTCGATCGAGCGGGTCGCCGACCGCAGCAACACGCTGATGGTGGTGGGCCATAATCCGGGCTTGCACGAACTGGCGGTGGAGCTGCTGGTCGAGGCCTCGGCCGCCAGCGCCGACGTCGAGCGGGTGGCGGCGCGCTTTCCCACCGCGACGGCCATAGTCTACGAGATCGACGAGGCCGGCCGCGCCCGGCTGGATGGCCTGTTCCTGGCCAAGGAGCTGGGCGGCGAGGGCGACGGCTAGGCGGGCGATCCGATGACCTACGCGTACAAGATCGTCTCGCGCCAGGAGTGGGACGCGGCCGTGAGCGCCGGCGTCTTCCAGGGCGCCGCCATCGACCTCGAGGATGGCTACATCCACCTCTCCACGGCCGCCCAGGCGCGGGAAACGGCGCGGCGCCACTTCGCCGGGCGGAAGGGGCTGGTGCTCGTGCGGCTCGATACCGCGAGGCTCGGTCCGGCGCTCAAGTGGGAGCCGTCGCGGGGCGGCCAACTCTTCCCGCACCTCTACGCTCCCCTGGACCCGGCGCTCGCCGAAGCGGTGACGCCGATCCCGCTCGCCGCCGACGGAACCCCGCAGCTGGGCGATTTGCCGCCATGAGCGCGCTGCACGCGGTCGCGACCCGGGCCCTGCACGCCCTCGACCCCGAGGATGCGCATCGCGCGACCCTCCTGTCCCTGAAGGCCGGGCTCGGCCCGGTGGTGGAGGACGCCGCCGACCCGATGCTGGCGATCGACCTCGCCGGGATCACTCTACCGAATCCGGTCGGGCTGGCCGCCGGGTTCGACAAGAACGCCGAGGTTCCGGCTCCGATGCTGGCGGCGGGGTTCGGGTTCGTGGAGTGCGGGACGGTCACGCCGCTCGCCCAGCCCGGCAATCCGAGGCCGCGGCTCTTCCGGCTCGGCAGGGACGGCGCCGTGATCAACCGCATGGGTTTCAACAACGCGGGCCTGAAGCCGTTCGCGCGGCGGCTGGCGCGGCGCGGACCCGGCGTGGTGGGCGCCAACATCGGCGCCAACAAGCAGAGCGACGACCGCATCGGCGACTATGTGACCGGACTCACGAGGCTCTGGGGTCTGGCGGACTATTTCACCGTCAACGTCTCTTCGCCGAACACGCCCGGGCTGCGCGCGCTGCAGACCGGCGAGGCGCTGCAGGAGCTGCTGGGTCGGGTGGCGGAGGCGCGCGGCCGCCTGGGGGGCGGAGCGCCGATCTTCCTGAAGGTGGCGCCCGACCTCGAAGAGGCGGAGATCGAGGCGATCGCCGACGGCGTCGCGGCGGTGGGCTTCGAGGGCGTCATCGTGAGCAACACCACGCTCTCGCGCCCCTCGGCGCTGCACGGCCGCGACCGCGAACAGGCCGGCGGACTCTCGGGCGCGCCCGTGTTCGCGCTCTCGACTCGTGTCCTTGGCCAGTTCCACGCCGCGGCGCGCGGCCGCTTCGTCCTCGTCGGCGTCGGCGGCATCGCCTCCGGCGCCGACGCCTACGCCAAGATCCGGGCCGGCGCGCGGGCCGTGCAGCTCTACACGGCGCTGGTGTTCCGCGGGCCCGGGCTGGTGATGGACATCCGCCGCGACCTGGCCGCGCGGCTGAAGGCCGACGGCTTCGCCAGGTTGTCCGATGCGGTGGGCGCGAAGTGAGCGACACGCCAGCCGCCCCGACCCCGTCGTCACGGAACGCCTGGCTCCGCTGGCTCCCGCTGGCCGGGATCGCCGCCCTCTTCGTCGCGCTGATCGCCTCTGGCGCGCTGCGCAAGCTGTCGCTGGGGGATCTGGCGGCGCACCACGAACAGCTGCTGCGGTTCGTCGCCGCTCACCCTCTCGCGAGCCTCGCCGTCTACGTCGCGCTGTTCGTCGCCCTGATCGTCGCCTGCTCGCCGGGGCCGAGCGTGATGAGCGTCGCCGGAGGCTTCCTGTTCGGGCCGTTCCTCGGCGGCGCCGCGGCGCTCATGTCCGTGACCGCCGGCTCGACCATCGTCTTCCTCGCCTGTCGGACGGCGTTCCGCGACTGGGCGGCCAGGCGCGCGGGGCCGACCATCGCCCGGATCGAGGCGGGCTTCTCGCGCGACGCCTTCCCCTACCTGCTGGCCATGCGGCTGATGCCCGTGGCGCCGGTGGCGCTGGTGAACCTGGCGGCGGGCTTGGCGCGTTTGCGGCTCTCCACCTTCGTGCTCGCCACGTTCGCCGGCAGCATCCCGGCCGCCTTCATCTTCGCCGGCCTCGGTTCGGGCCTGGGGCGGCTGTTCCATCGCCATGAGCGGCCCGACCTGCACTTGCTGGCGCGCCCGGATATCGCCCTGCCCCTGATGGGACTTGCGCTGCTGTCGCTCCTGCCGGCGATCGCGCGGCTGCGGCGGGCGCGCACGGCTTGACCTTTCCGAACGCCCAGCCCTTCGTTGCCGGCTGCGACCGCGTCTAGTAACGGGTCTGTCATGGCGGACGACTCGTCCCAGCCCTCGCCTGCGCCGTCGGGCGGACGCCGGCTCAGGTGGCCCGGCGGGCTGTCGGGCAGGCTTCTGCTCGCCACCGCCCTCATCGTGGTGCTGGCGAACGTGCTGATCGTGCCGGCGCTGCTGGCCAATCGCGAGCAGGAATGGCTGAGCGAGCGCGTCGCGGCCGGCGAGCTGGTTTCGTTCGTGGTCGAGGCCGCGCCGGGCGGCAAGGTCACGGACCAACTGGCCAGCAAGATGCTGAGCCGCGCCGGCGTGATCCTGGTCGCCATCCAGTCCGACGGCGTGCGCCGCCTGGTGATCGCGCTTCCCCGCCAGCCGCGCACGCCGTACCTGATCGACCTTCGGAACCAGGACCCGATCAGCGTGCTCTCGGCGCCGCTGCAGACTCTGTTCGGCGGCGGCGGCCGGGTGGTGCGGGTGATCGACCGGCCTCGCTACCAGACCGGCGAGTTCGTCGAGGTGCTGGCGCCGGACGGGCCCTTGCGCGAGACATTGCTCGCCAACCTCGGCGAACTGTCGATCGGCGCGCTGTTCACCTCGGCGATGGCCGGCGTGCTCGTCTACCTGTCGCTCAACCTCTTCCTGGTGCGACCCATGCGCCGGATCACCGTGTCGATGGAGCGGTTCCGCGCCGATCCGAACGACGAGGCGGCCAGCATGCATCCGTCCGGCCGCCACGACGAGATCGGCCGCGCCGAAGCGGAGCTGGAGCGCATGCAGTCGGACCTGCGCGCGGCGCTCGCCTCCCGCGCCCGATTCGCGGCGCTCGGCGAGGCCGTCGCCAAGATCAACCACGAAATGCGCAACATGCTGACCAGCGCCCAACTGGCCTCCGAACGGCTGGCGGCGTCCGGGGATCCGGTGGTGGCGCGCACCCTGCCCCGGCTGGAGCGCGCCCTCGACCGCGCAGTGACCCTGGCCACCAACGTGCTGGCCTACGGGCGCAGCGAGGAACCCGAGCCGTCGGCGCGTCCCGTGCCGCTGCGCGCGGCGCTGGAGGCGGCGGCCGAGGACGCGCGGCTGGCGCCGGGCGGCGTGGAGCTGGTCGCCAACATCGACGACCGCGCCCGGGTGCTCGCCGACCCGGACCAGCTGCACCGGATGCTGGTCAACCTGATGCGCAACGCCCGCGAGGCGATGGACGGCGATCTCGGTCGGCGCGGCAAGGGCAAGGTGGCGGCCAGCCTGCGCGTCGAGGACGGCGTCAGCGTGCTGCGCTTGGCCGACGACGGGCCGGGCGTGCCGGAGCGGGCGCGGGTCAACCTCTTCGAGCCGTTCCAGGGCTCCACGCGGCGCGGCGGCGCGGGGCTGGGCCTCGCCATCTCCCGCGAACTCGCCCACGCCCACGGCGGCGACATCCAGCTGGTGGAGACGAGCCCACAGGGGACCACCTTCGACATCCGCCTGCCGGGCGCGCCGGAACCCCTGCCGCCAACCGCGGACGCGCACAGCGCCTCGTCAGGCTAGGGCGCTAACCGAGGACTGTGCCGAGTCCGAAGATCGCGACCGCATGGGCGAGCGCCGGGCGGCTTTCGGGGTCGCCGCGCTAGTGACGCTCCAGGTCGATCTGGCCCGGGTCGGGCATGCGGCCGCCGCCCGATTGGATGAGCCGCCTCAGGTCGCGGTCGACCGCGGCGCGCTGGGGCGGCTGAAAGATCGGGTAGCGGAAGCCGTGCAGACTGCGCGCCGAGCCGATCGGGCCGGAATCGACGAAGATGAAGTAGCCCTGGTAGGCGCCGTCCGTGCTGGGCTGGCCCTCCAGGCGCAGTCCCTCCAGCAGCACCGCGCAGGTGTCGAGGTCCGAGACGCCGCGCGCGAGGACGCTGAACCGCGGCGCCCTGTCCGTTCCCGGGTCGATGCGCCAGCAAACGCCGTCGTCGCTCGGCGCCTCGGGTTGACCGCAGGCGACGAGGCTGAGCAGCGCCGTGAGGGCCAGGAGCACGCGCGTCACGGTCCGACGTTAAAGCACGAGAGGCCCCGGGGCGGTACAGCGGGACCGCCGAGTCAGGCGGCGGCGCCGACCGCCTGGATGATGTCGCGAACCTGCGCCAGTTGCTCGGGTTGCTGGGCGAGTTCCGCGCGCACCTGGTCGGAGCGGATCATCTTCATGGCCGCGGCGCGCGCGCGATCGGCGGCCGGACCGAGCGGCGCCGCCTCGCCGGCGGCGAGCCGCAGCAGCAGGTTGAGCCGGTTGAAGACCGGGGCCGACGCCTGGACGACCGTCGCGACCAGCTTGGCGTCGGCCTCGATCAGACCGCCCAGCTCGCCGAGCTTGGCCTGGATGGGCTGCAGGTCCGACTCGACCAGCCCGGCCCGTCCGGCGTTGCGCTGCATGGCCGCCAGCGCCGCAAGCCGCGCCGACGGGGTCTGGTGACCGGCGCGGAGCTCCGTCTCGCAGCGCAGCGAGCAGAGGTGGGCGTTCAGGTAGCGCGCCGCCGCCCGCTTGTTGACCGCGCCGACGACGTTCTCGGCGAGCCAGATCAACACCTCCGCCTCCTCGCGCACGGTTCGGTCCTGGCCGATCAGCGACTCGACGAACTCGGAGGTGACCAGGGTGTGCGAGCGGGCCGCGAAGGCCTCCTGGACCGTCTCCGGCGGGATGAGCTTGCCTGACGCGGCGGCGAGGGCCATGCCAAGCGCCCGCAGCAGCTCGATTTCCTCTTTCGGACTCTTCGGGCGCAGGCGACGCGGACCCATCAGCTCGCGAAGGACGCGGCGAGCGACCGCGGCGCGGGTATCGGCGAATGGCGGTTGCGCCAGCCAGTGCGCCAGGCGCGCGGCCGGGCCGGTCAGCGCGGGAATGCAGCGTCCCACCAGGGGTTCGACGGCGCTGAGGGTGGTGACGGTGTCCTCCGCCGCCAGCCGCGTCATCGCCGCCAGTTGGCCGCCCAGATCGACGTCGCCCAGCAGTTCGATCAGCCCGGACTTGGACTCGAGGATCTCCGAAAGCGGCTGCTCGAGCACGAAGAACGCCAGCCGGCGCGCGTCCTCGGCCTGCGGCGCGGCTTCGGCGAGATCGAGCAGCGCTTCCACCTTGGCCGACCAGGAGGCGGCGCCGGAGAGCCGCCCGGCGACGGCGCCGCCCAGCAGGTACGCGCCCTCGGGGTCGCCGCAAACGCGGATCGCGGCCGCGGCGAAACTCTCGTGGCCGATATCGGGAAACCGTCCCTTCTTGGAGTCGCCCAGCACCCGGTTCACGGAGCGCTCGATCAGGCCCTGGAAGCTGCGGATCAGCTCGTGGACCGAGATCCCGCGCGCCTGCGCCTCGGGGACGGCGATCTTCTGCACCGCGTGCTGCAGCTCGTTGCCGGCGGCTTCCAGCTTCTCGACGAGGTCGGCGCGGTGGAGCAGTTCGAAGGGCGTGGCGCGGTTGCGGGCCAGCCAGGCTTCCAGCAGGCGCCCGATGCGGTCGCGGGCGTGCATGGAGTAGAGGTCGCTGGGCGCAACGCAGAGCGGCTCGCGGTTCTCGGGGGGCGGCTTGCGCTTGATCGCGTCGGGCTGGCCCTTGGCGAGCACCGACGAGCTCTGGAACTCGCGGGTCTCCGGATCGAGGACCTCCTTGGTCACCCGGACGGCTGCGACGCGCCCAGTCGCGAACAACGTCTCGGCCGCGTCCACCACCTGCGCGCGGTCCTCGCTGGCCATTTCCAGCTTCCAGGACGCGCCAGGGGTGTGCCGGACAAAGAGTTCGTAGTGGACCTGACGATCCATTTTGGCGGCTCGCCCTCGCTGAGCTTTTGGCAGGCAGGTTCGTCCATTAGCCTTAAGGTCGTCTTGCTTTTCGCCGCGCCGCGCCCAATTGAGGCCACGGAACGCCGTCATTGCTCCGGCCACGCTGGGGGAAGGCGCGACGGCTATTGACTTCTTCGGCACAGGCGCGCCTCGACCTCCATCCCCCCTCAGCGTCCTGACGACGCGTTGCGACGACGAAGGAAAACGAAGAACACCTGATGGCGAAAATCACCCTGGTGGACGACGACGAGAACATCGTCGCGTCGGTCTCGCTGGCCCTGGAAAGCCATGGCCATACCGTGAAAGCCTACTTCGACGGGGCGAGCGGGCTGGCCGCGCTGGAGAGCGATCCCCCGGACCTCGTCATCCTCGACGTCAAGATGCCGCGCATGGACGGCATGGAGGTGCTGCGGCGGCTGCGCCAGTCCACCGAGCTGCCGGTGATCATGCTCACCTCGAAGGACGAGGAGATCGACGAGATCCTCGGCTTCAATCTCGGCGCCGACGACTACATGCACAAGCCGTTCAGCCAGAGGCTGCTGATCGAGCGCGTGAAGGCGGTGTTGCGCCGCACGCGGGCCGACGACGAGGAAGATCCGGCGACGGCGGCGGCGTCCGCCACCGGGTCCAAGGCGATCAAGCGCGGACGCCTCACCCTGGACCCCGCTCGCCACGACTGCCTGTGGGACGGCAGGCCGGTGCGACTGACGGTGACCGAATTCCTGCTGCTGCAGTCGCTGGCGCAACGCCCCGGCTTCGTGAAAAGCCGCGACAACCTGATGGACGCCGCCTACGACGATCAGGTCTATGTGGATGACCGCACCATCGACAGCCACATCAAGCGAATGCGCAAGAAGTTCCGCCAGGTCGACGACGACTTCGACGCCATCGAAACGCTCTATGGCGTTGGGTACCGCTACCGCGAGATCTGAGCGGGTCCGCCGCCCGTCCGCCCTCACCCCGCCGTCCCGCATCGGACGGTTGATCGTCGTCCTCAACCTGATGGGCCTCGCGATCCTGGTGGGCGGCGCCCTGCTGCTCAACGAATTGCGCCACGGCCTGGTGGAGGCGCGGCTGGAGTCGCTGCGAACCGAGGGCCAGGTGATCGCCAACGTCATCGACGGCGAGGCGACCAAGGGCGATCCCGAGCCTGAACTGCTGGCGGACGACGCGAGCAACATCATCGAGTCGCTCTCGGTGCCGAAGACCGAGCGCGTGCGTCTGTTCGACGCCGAGGGCCACGTCATCGCCGACTCCTACGTCGTCGCCGACCGCGTCGAGACGACGCCGCTGCCGCCGGCGCTGAAGCCCGGCGAGAAGCCGTTCGCCATCCCGGGCTTCGCCGCCCCGCCGCGGGCTTCGAACCAGGCGGAGACGCAGCTCGACCAGGAGATCGGCGGGGCGCTGATGGGCAAGACCATGTCCGGCGTGCGCGTCACCGAAAACGGCCGGCGCGTGGTCTCGGTGTCGATCCCGATCCAGCGCGTTCGCGACGTGGTGGCGGTGCTGACGCTGGAGGCCGGCGACGTCGACAGCATCGTCACCGCCCAGCGGATGGCGCTGATGCCCTACATCATCATCGCCGTGGCGGTGAACCTGATCTCGTCCTTCGCGCTGACCCAGTTCATCGCCCAGCCGGTGCGGCGGCTGTCGCGCGCGGCCGACAGCGTGCGGCTGTCGCGCTCGCGGACCATCGAGCTGCCCGACATCGCGGCTCGGCGCGACGAACTCGGCGACCTCGCGCTCTCACTGGAGGATATGACCCACACTCTGTCGGATCGGATGGACGCGATCGAGCGCTTCGCCGCCGATGTCGCCCACGAGATCCGCAATCCGCTGACCTCGATCCGCTCCGCCGTCGAGACGCTTGAACTGGTCAAGGACGCAAAGGCGCGCGAACGCCTGCTGGGCATCCTCAAGCAGGATGTGAGTCGCCTCGACCGCCTGATCACCGACATCTCCAACGCCTCGCGCCTCGACGCCGAGCTGTCGCGCGACCATCCGCGTCCGATCTCGCTGACCCGGATCCTGCATGAAATCGCCGGTCTCTACGATGCGGTTCAACGCGAAGGCGAAGCACGGGTGCGGCTCCTGGGCGAGGGCGCCGACGCGCTGACCGTCACCGGCCGCGAGGGGCCGCTGAGCCAGGTGTTCCGCAACATCATCGACAACGCCCGATCGTTCTCGCCGCCGGGCGGAGAAGTGCGGGTGGGGCTGGCGCGGGAAAAGGGCTCGGCCGTGGTGACCGTGGACGACGATGGTCCTGGGATGCCGCCGGAGAACCTCGAGACGGTGTTCGAACGCTTCTACACCTCGCGGCCGCGGGGCGCGGCGTTCGGCGGCAATTCCGGCCTGGGCCTGTCGATCGCGCGCCAGATCGTGGAGGCGCATGGCGGGACCATCCGCGCCGAGAACCGCGCGGGCGCGGACGGCCGGGTGGTCGGCGCGCGGTTCTTGGTCAGCCTGCCGACGGCGGGCGGGGCGGCATGATCCGTCATGCCAGCCTGGTGGCGATGCGCCTCGAGCGACGCTGGGCCGGCGCGCTGATCGAGGGCCCCCCGGGCGCCGGCAAGAGCGATCTCGCCCTGCGCGCGCTCGGGACCGGGTTCCGGCTGGTGTCGGACGACGGGACCGTGGTCTGGGCCTCGGGCGGAACGCTGTACGGTCGGGCGGCCGGCCCGCTGGTCGGCCTGGTCGAGGCCCGCGGCATCGGCATCGTGACCGAGTCGCCGGTCTGGATCGCCGAAATCGGGCTGGTCGTCGCCTGCAAGCCGGCCGACGGCGACGTCGAGCGCCTGCCCGACCCGCGCGCCGAGATCATCGAGGGGATCGCGGTTCCGCGCCTGGACTTGCGCGCGCTGGAGGCGTCGGCGCCCGCGAAGCTGCGTCGCGCCATCGAGCATCTTGGACGAGGCGGCCAACAGGCGTATCTAGCCCCCTCTCTTGGCGGCCAGAACCGCGCCGGGACCGGGGATACCGCTTGAGGCCTCGTCTATGATCGGGCTCGTGATCGTCACTCACGGTCGCCTGGCGGAAGAGTTCGTGCACGCCATGGAGCACGTGGTCGGGCCGCAAGCGTCCGTGGCGGCGATCTGCATCGGCCCCGAGGACGACATGGAACGGCGGCGGCGGGACATCCTGGCCGCCTGCGCCCGCGTCGACGACGGCGGCGGCGTGATCTTGCTGACCGACATGTTCGGCGGCACGCCGTCCAACCTCGCCATCTCGGTGATGGAGCAGACCAAGGCCGAGGTGATCGCGGGGCTCAACCTGCCGATGCTGATCAAGCTGGCCAGCGTGCGCCTGCGCGAAGACCTGACCACCTGCGTCGCGCAGGCCCAGGAGGCGGGCCGCAAGTACATCTCCGTCGCGTCCTACGTCCTCGCCGGCGAGAAATAAGGCCCGATGGCTGATCGGTCCGTCGAGATCGTCAACGAACGCGGTCTGCACGCCCGCGCCTCGGCCAAGTTCGTCAAGCTCGCCGCCACCTTCGACGCCGAAGTCACGGTGCTCAAGGACGGCGCGGTCGTGGACGCGCGTTCGATCATGAGCCTGATGATGCTGGCCGCCGGGCCTGGCGCCCAGATCCGCATCCACGCCGAGGGCCGCGAAGCCCAGGCGGCCGTCGACGCCCTCGCGGAGCTGGTGGCGAACCGGTTCGAAGAGGACCGCTAAAGCGGGTCGGGACCGGACCGAATCTACCCTTCCCCCTCCGCGGGAAGGTTTGGTTTCTCAACGCGTCTTTGGGCCGGCTGCGCCACCGCGCCCCATGGATTTGGCCCGACGCGGGTTGTAGACGCCGCGGGAGACGGGAGCGCCATGAGCGAGACGCCGCGCGAGATCGAACTGAAGTTCGCCGTTCCCGCCGCCAGGGTCGCCGAGGTTGCGCTCGCGATTCCGGAGCTCGCCGGCGCCGCGCCGAAGCGGCAGGTCTCGGTCTACTACGACACCGCCAAGGGCGCGCTGCGCCGCGCCGGCTTCGCCCTGCGCGTCCGCGAGCAGGGCGGCGCCTTCGTGCAGACGATCAAGGACGCCGGCGACGGGGTGATGAGCCACGGCGAGTGGGAGACGTCGCTCGGCGGCGCCAAGCCCAACCTCGCCCGCGCCAAGGCCACGCCGGCGGGTCGGGTGCTGTCGAAGGCCGGCCCGCTCGCGCCGCAGTTCACGGTGGAGGTGTTGCGACGCAAGGCCGACGTGATCGAGGGAGACAGCCGCATCGAGCTCGCGCTCGACGAGGGCGTCGCTCAGGCGAGCGGGCAGGAGGCGCCCTTCGCCGAGCTGGAGATGGAGCTGAAGGCGGGCCCGGCGTGGGGCCTCTTCGCCCTGGCGCGGCGGCTGTTGGCGTCGGGCGACCTGACGCTCTCGTTCACCTCCAAAGCCGCGCGCGGTTCGGCGCTGGCGCGTCCGCCCCGCTCGTTCGCGCGCAAGTTCAAGGCGCCGCGACTGGCCGCCGACGAGGCCACCGGCGCGGCGTTTCAGGCGGCCGCGAAGGCCTGCCTCATCCAGATCGTCTCCAACGCGGAGCGCCTGCGCCACCGGCCGAGCGCCGAAGTGATCCACCAGGCTCGCGTCGGCATCCGGCGGCTGCGGAGCCTGATCACGACCTTCAAGGACGTCGTGGGCGACGCGCGGCTGCCGGCGATCAAGGCCGAGCTGAAGTGGCTGGCCGGCGAGCTCGACGCGGCGCGCAATCTCGACGTGCTGCTGCACGGCGACTTCCGCGTCGCGCTGGGCCAGCGGGAGGTCGCCGAGGGGTTGAAGGGCCTCAGCGCCCGGCTGCGCGCCGCCCGCCGCCTCGCCTACGCCCGCGCCGCCACGGCCGTGGAGAGCGAACGCTTCCGCCGGCTGCTGCTCGACCTCCTGATCTGGATCGAGGCGGGGCCTTGGACCAGCGCCCCCGGTCTCGCCAAGGCCCGCGAGCGGCGGATCGCCAGGTTCGCCGAGGACGCGCTCGGCAAGCGCCGCCGCAAGATCGTCCGCCGCGGCCGTCGGCTCGCCAAGCTCGACGCCGGGGAGCGCCACAAGCTCCGCATCGACGCCAAGAAACTCCGCTACGCCTCCGATGTGTTTGAGGGCCTGTTCGGCCGCCCCAAGCGGGCGAAGCTGTTCATCGAGGCGCTCAAGGAGGTGCAGGACGTGCTCGGGCAGCTGAACGACATCGTGGTCGGCGAGCGCATCGCGCACGACTCGGCCGTCGGCGCGGGCCTGTCCGAAGCGGATACCGCCTTCGTCGCCGGCCGTATCGCCGGCGTGCAGAAAGCCCGCGTCGCCCCGCTCATGGAGCGAGCCGAAACAGCGCTCGCCACATTCGAGGACGCCAGGCCGTTCTGGAAGTGACAACTCTCCCTTGCGGGATCGCGACGTCATCCTTCGCCTGCAGGGAAGGATCCGTTCGGCGCTCCATATAAACAATTCCTTATATCCGATTGCCGCACACGTCGCCGGCCGCTATAGAGCGGCGCGCTAGAGCACGATGGGGGCAGGCGGAATCGCCCGACCCCTGAATCGCGCTCTAAATTCAACGGTATAGAGCTTGATGAATTCAGACCGCTTCGATCTGAATTCCTCAAGCTCTAGCGGAGGAGCCCATCGTGGCCGACTACATCATTCGCGATCCCGGTCTGGCCGACTGGGGCCGCAAGGAGATCGAGATCGCCGAGACCGAGATGCCCGGCCTGATGGCCGTGCGCGCCGAGTTCGCCAAGGACCAGCCGCTGAAGGGCGCGCGCATCGCCGGCTCGTTGCACATGACCATCCAGACGGCGGTGCTGATCGAGACCCTGCAATCGCTGGGCGCGGAGGTGCGCTGGGCCTCGTGCAACATCTTCTCGACCCAGGACCATGCGGCGGCGGCGATCGCCGTGACAGGCACGCCTGTCTTCGCCGTAAAAGGCGAAACGCTGCCTGAGTACTGGGACTACGCCCACAAGATCTTCGAGTGGCATGACGGCGGCTACCCGAACCTGATCCTCGACGATGGCGGCGACGCCACGCTCCTCACCGTGCTCGGGCCCAAGGCCGAGGCCGATCCCTCCGTCCTCGACAAGCCGACCAACGAAGAGGAGGAGGCGCTGTTCTCGGTGATGAAGCGCTATCT
>DATJRL010000221.1:0-2425 GCA_035504785.1 Caulobacteraceae bacterium | reverse complement strand
CCCCACCCCCAACCCCTCCCCTCAAGGGGGAGGGGCTTACAGGTTGAACAGGGCCGGGTCGCCGCCCTCGGCGGCGGTGTTGACGCTGATCGTGCGTTCGACGGCGAAGCGGCTGAGCGCGTAGGGCCCGCCGGCCTTTGGGCCCGTGCCCGACAGACCCTCCCCCCCGAAGGGTTGTACGCCGACCACGGCGCCGATCATCGAGCGGTTGACGTAGGTGTTGCCGACCGGGACGAGGCGGCGGATCTCGGCCTCGAAGCTGGCGAGGCGGCTGTGGACGCCGAGGGTCAGGCCATAGCGGGTGGCGGCCAGCGCCCGGGCGATCGGCTCCAGTTCGTCCGGCCGATAGCGCACGAGGTGCAGGATCGGCCCGAACACCTCGCGGCGCAGGAACCCGACCTGCGAAATCTCGGCCAGGATCGGAGGGAAGAACAGGCCCGGCGGCGCCTCCAGCCGGCGCAGCACCTTGGCGCCGGCGCTCAGGCGCGCCGCGTGCGCTTCCAGCGTGGCCCTTGCAGCTTCGTCGATCACCGGCCCGACGTCGGTGGCCGGATCGCCCGGATCGCCAACGACTAGGGCGTCCATCGCGCCGGTCAGGCCGGCGATGAGCTGTTCGGCGGTCTCGTCCGGCACGACGATCAGCCGCAGCGCCGAACAGCGCTGGCCGGCGGAACCGAAGGCCGAGGCGATGGCGTCGTCGATCACCTGCTCGCGCAGCGCGGTGGTGTCGACGAACATGGCGTTGAGGCCGCCGGTTTCGGCGATGAACGGCGCGATCGGCCCGTCGCGGGCGGCCAAGGCGCGGTTGATGGCGAAGGCGGTGTCCGTGCCGCCGGTGAAGGCGACGCCGTCGCAGGCCGGATGCCGGATCAGCGTCTGTCCGACAGTTTCGCCGCCGCCGGGCGTCAGCGTCAGCAGCGCCGGCGTCAGGCCGGCGGCATGGAAGAGCCGCACCGCCTCCGCGCCGATGCGCGGCGTCTGCTCCGCCGGCTTGGCCAACACCGCGTTGCCGGCGGCCAGCGCCGCCGCGATCTGGCCGGTGAAGATCGAGAGCGGGAAGTTCCACGGGCTGATCGCCGCAAAGACCCCGCGGCCGTGCAGCTCCAGGGCGTTGCGCTCGCCGGCGGGGCCGGGCAAGGGGCGCGGGCCGGCGAAATCGCGCTCGGCGAGGCCGGCGTAGTAGCGGCAGAAGTCCGCCGCCTCGCGCACCTCGGACACGCCGTCGGCCAACGTCCGCCCCGCCTCGCGGGCCAGCAGCGCCACGAGGCGCGGCAGTTCGGCCTCCAGCGCGTCCGCCATTCCCCGCAGCACCCTGCCGCGCGCCGCGCCGCCGGCGGCGTCCCAGCCCCCTTGCGCGGCGTGGGCGCCGGCGTAGGCGCGGTCGATCTCGCGGGGCGTGGCGTCGGGCGGCGGATCGCCGAGCCCTCGCTCGCCCAGCCGCGCCACCGCGGCGGTCAGCCGGCCCCGCTCGGCGGCGATGCTGAGATCTACCCCGGCGGCGCTGACCCGATCCGGACCCAGATAGTGGCGGGGCTTGGGGATCTTGGGGTGGGGACCGGGGTTCAGCTTCACCGCCGCGATCGGATCGCCGCCCACCGTCTCGGGCGGCACGGCGTCGTCGAGCAGGGCGTGCACGAACGAGGTGTTGGCGCCGTTCTCCAGCAGCCGCCGCACCAGGTAGGGCAGCAGGTCCTCGTGGCCGCCCACCGGGGCGTAGACCCGGAGCGGAAAATCGGGCCAGCGCTCGGCCGCGGCGCCGTGCAGCGCCTCCCCCATACCGTGCAGCCGCTGGCGTTCGACGCGAACGCCCCGTCGTGTCGCCAGCCGGCGCACGGAGGCGAGGGTGTGGGCGTTGTGGGTGGCGAACTGGCCGTAGAGGTGCGGCGCGGCCGCGATCAGGCGGTCAGCGCAGACGAGGTAGCAGAGGTCGGTGGCCGGTTTGGTGGTGAAAACCGGATAGTCCGGCCGTCCGCCCACCTGGGCGCGCTTGATCTCGGCGTCCCAGTACGCGCCCTTGACCAGCCGCACCATCAGCCGGCGGCCGCTCTGCCGAGCCAGGTCCGCGACGGCGTCGATCACCGCCGGACCGCGCGTCTGGTAGGCCTGCACCGCAAGGCCGAGCCCGCGCCATTCGCCGAGCGTCGGTTCGCGCGCCAGGCGGTCCAGCAGCTTCAGCGACAGCACTAGCCGGTCGGCTTCCTCGGCGTCGAGGCAGAGGTTGATGTCGGCTTCGGCGGCCGCGACAGCGATCCGCAGCAGCCGGGGGTAGAGCTCGGCGACGACGCGGGCTTCCTGCGTCGCCTCGTAGCGCGGATGCAGCGCGGAGAGCTTCACCGAGACGCCGTGACCCTCTTCCGGCCCGGCGCCGCCGGCCGCCTCGCCCACCGCGGCGACGGCGGCAAGGTAGGAGGCTTCGTAGCGCTCG
>DATJRL010000220.1:0-5080 GCA_035504785.1 Caulobacteraceae bacterium | reverse complement strand
TCTCGCGCAGGGTGATGTCGCCGGAGCCGGCCGCCATCACGTCGGCGCCCGCGGCCTGGCCGGCGTGGATCGCGCCGGAACCGGTGACGATCAGCTTCAGCCGGCCGTGCACGTTGCCCACGTCCCAGTCGCCGCAGCCGGCGTTGACCAGGTCGAGCGAAGCGCCGCGCGCCACCTGGCCGAAGACGGCGCCGCCGGCGGCCACCCGCGCGTCGAGCGGCGTGTGCACCACGATCAGCGGCATCGCCGCGCCCGACACCTCGCCGACGCCGAGCACGTCGACGCCGGGCTGGCTGACCGGCCCGTGGCAGCTGCGGACCCGCGCGCCGATCACGCCGCCGTCGACGTAGGTGCGGCCAAGGAAGGTGGTGACCCGCAGCGGCAGGCGCGGATTGGCGTTGACGATCTCGACCTTGATGTTGGAGCGCGCCTCGGGCTCGACGATCACCCGCACGACCGCATGCTTGATCTCCACCGATGGCGCGGCCGCGGCGGCGCCCGACGCCACAAAGCCCGCCGCCAACGCCACGGCCCCCAGTAACCGGCGCATGTCGCAGGTTCCTTCCTCGATGTCAGACCTGAAACTAGCCGGGCCGGCGCCGGAAGGCAGCTTAATTCGCGGCAATGGCGTTGGGCGGCCGCGGCTACGACGGCGCCGGCCCGGCGAAGGCTGGAGCGGGTAGACGGGATCGAACCGACATCCTCAGCTTGGAAGGCTGCTGCACTACCATTGTGCTATACCCGCGCCCTGCTCGAAGCGCGGCCGCCCGCATCCGACGTTCGGCTGGTGGGGGAAGTAGGACTCGAACCTACGAAGGCCGCAGCCAGCGGATTTACAGTCCGCCCCCTTTGCCACTCGGGACATTCCCCCAAGCCGATCGTCAGAGACCGATCCGCCCGGGCTGCTCCACGCAACGCCGCCGCCGAGGGTTGCGATCCCGGCCGAGTGGCCTAAGACCGCCCGCGAACGGAGGCCCGGCGAGGGACCCGCGAAAATCGGAGGGCGTCTTATAGTGGGCCGAAATCAGCGGCGCAACGAGGGGCGGGACGGGGGGCGGAAAGGCTCGCGGCCCGAGCGCGCCGCCTGGACGCCGCCGACCGACCGCGCCCGGCCCGGACGCGCCGCCGACGAGGACCGGTCGGCGCGTGGACCGCGCGGGCAAAAGAGCGCCGCGGGCGCTTCGGACTGGCTCTGGGGCTGGCACGCGGTCGCCGCCGCCCTCGCCAACCCGTCGCGGGCGGCCCCGCGTCGGCTGGTGGCGACGGCCGAGCAGGCGCGGCGCTTGGCCGCGCTCCCGGGCGCGGCGGCGCAGCCGGAGATCCTCGAGGCCGCCGAGATCGCCCGGCTGCTGCCCGCCGGCGCCGCGCACCAGGGCGTGGCGATGCAGCCGGGCGCGCTCGAGCCGCTGACGCTCGACGAGATCGCCGAGTCGGCGCGCGGCGTGCTGGTGATGCTCGACCAGGTGACCGAGCCGCAGAACGTCGGCGCGGTGATGCGATCCGCGGCGGCGTTCGGGGCGCGGGGGGTGATCGTGCAGCACCGGCACGCGCCGCCGTTCGCCGGCGCGGTGGCCAAGGCCGCCGCCGGCGCGCTCGACGTGACGCCCCACGCCCGGGTGGTCAACCTGGCCCGCGCCCTGGAACGGCTGGAAGAGCTGGGCTGGCGCGCAATCGGGCTCGCCGGCGGGGCGACGGAGACGCTGGCGGAGGTGCTGGACGGGCGGCCCACCGTGCTGGTGCTGGGCTCGGAAGGAGAAGGCTTGCGCCGTCTGGTCGGCGAACACTGCGACGCTCTCGCCCGCATTCCGATGCCGGGCGGCTTCGAGAGCCTGAACGTCTCCGCCGCCGCCGCGATCGCCCTCTACGAGGCCACGCGGCCGCGCTGAAGCTCTTGCGCCAGGCGGCGCCGCGGTCCAATCCTGGCTTGGATGATCGGGCTCCACAGCGCCTTCGGCTTCCACTGGGGCGGCCTGTGGGCGGCGTTTCTGCAGATACTGCTGATCGACCTGACGCTGGCCAGCGACAACGCTGTCGCGGTCGGGATGGCGGCCGCCGGCCTGCCGCAACCGCAGCGACGGCATGCGATCGCGCTCGGCCTCGGCGGGGCGGTGGTGCTGCTCTGCGGCCTCGCCTACTTCGCGATCAAGCTGCTCAAGGCTGGCGGCGGGGGCCTGGTCCTGGGCGGCGGGCTCTTGCTGATGCTGGTGAGCTGGCAGATGTGGAAGGATCTGCGCGCCCACAGCCACGGCCACCACCACCACCCGCGGGCGGCCGCCGAGCACGTGGAGCATCACTACCAGCCCAAGACGCTGCTTCGCGCCCTGACCCTGATCTTCCTCGCCGACGTCTCCACCTCGCTGGACAATGTGCTGGCGGTGGCCGGCGTGGCGCGCAACCAGCCGCCGTGGGTGCTGTTCCTGGGCCTCGCCATCTCCATCGCGCTCACCGGTTTCGCCGCCGCCTGGGTGGCGCGCCTGCTGCACCGCTGGCCCTGGATCGGCTACGTCGGCCTGGCGGTGGTGATCTACGTCGCCGCCCACATGATGTGGGACGGCGCGGCGGAGCTGCGCTGGGTCTGAGCGCCGCCCTCGACGCCGTCACCCCGGCCAAGCGGCGAACCCCCGCGCCGAGCCGGGCCCGGACAGGCGGCTCTTCCTGCGACCTTCCAGCCGGGTAGCGGCGCTTCCGGCCCCGGGTCTGCGCCGCTCGCGCGGCTTCGCCCGGGGTGACGGCGAGGGTCACGCCGCCCCTACTCCGCGCCGCCGAAGCGGGCCGTCCAATCGGCGATCTGGACGTCCTCGATCTTCTTGAACAGCACCGGCGGGGCCGCGATCTTGCGACCCGCCGGGATGCGCGAGAGTTCGGCGGCGACGTCCGTGCTGGGCCACGGCGCCGGATAGTCCTCGCCCAGCGCCAGCGACACGGTCTCGGCGGCGAAGGGAATGATCGGCGCCGCCAGCCGCGCGAAGAGCGCCGCCAGGTTCAGCGCCGTCCGCACGATCACCGCCGCCCGCGTCGGATCGGACTTGATCGCGGTCCAGGGCGCGGCCTCCTGCAGGTATTCGTTGCCGACCACCCAGAGCGCACGCAGCGCCAGCGCCGACTTCCGCATCTCGATGGCTTCGAAGAGCTCGGTGATCTCCGCCACCCGCGCCGCCACGTCGCCATAGAGCCGTGCTTCGAGCTCGCCTCGCTCGCCGCCGGCCGGAACGACGCTCTCGAACCGCGCCTCGCAGAACTTGGCGATGCGGTTGACGAAGTTGCCGAACACGTCGGCCAGGTCCCTGTTCACCGCGGCGACGAACTGGTCCCAGGTGAAGCTGGTGTCCGACCCCTCGGGGCTGTTGGCGGTCAGGTACCAGCGCCAGCAATCGGCGGGGAGGATCTCCAGCGCCTGGTCCATGAACACGCCGCGCCTGTTGGAGGTGGAGAACTTGCCGCCGTACCAGTTGAGCCAGTTGAACGACTTCAGCATGTCCACCGTCTTCCACGGCTCGCGCGACCCGAGGATCGTCGCCGGGAAGTTCACGGTGTGGAAGGCGACGTTGTCCTTGCCCATGAACTCGACGTAGCGCACGTCGTCCGCGCCCTTGTCGAGGCGCCACCAGCGCTCCCAGTCCTGACGCTCCCCCTCCAGGCCGGCCTGGTCGGCCCAGTCGCGGGTGATGCCGATGTAGCCGATCGGGGCGTCGAACCAGACGTAGTAGACCTTGGCCTCGAAGCCCGGCCGCGGCAGGCCGTCCTTCAGCACCGGAAAGCCCCAGGCGAGGTCGCGGGTGATGCCTCGGTCGATCAGGCCCTCGTTGAGGTGCTTGAAGGCGATGGAGCGAGTGAGCGGCGGGAACTCCGCCTTGGACTCCACCCAGGCGCGGATGGCGTCCTGCAGCTGCGACTGCAGCAGGTAGAGGTGCCGCGTCTCGCGCATCTCCAGGTCGGTCGAGCCGGAGATCACCGAATAGGGCTCGATCAGGTCCACCGGATCGAGCAGCGAGCCGCAGTTGTCGCACTGGTCGCCACGCGCCGGCCGGAATCCGCAGACCGGGCACGTGCCCTCGACGTAGCGATCCGGCAGGAAGCGCTGGTCGGCGAGGGAGTAGATCATCCGATCCACTCGCTCCTCGATGTAGCCGTTGGCTTCCAGCACCGCGGCGAAGTGGTGGGTGAGCTCGGCGTTCTGCGGCGACGAGGTGCGGCCGAACAGGTCCCAGGACAGACCGAAGCGGCGGCCGAGGTCGTTCTGGATGCGGTGCTGCTCGTCGCAGTAGGTCAGCACGTCCTGGCCGAGCGCGGCGGCGGCGAGTTCGGCCGGCGTGCCATGGTCGTCGGTGCCGCAGATCGCCAGCACCTCGTGACCCCGCGCCCGCTGAAAGCGCGCATAGACGTCGGCGGGCAGCATGGAGCCCACCAGGTTGCCGAGGTGCTTGACGCCGTTGACCCCCGGAAGGGCCGAAGTGATCAGGATGCGGGCCATTGCGGCTCTCTAGAATCGTTGCGCGCCTTAGGTCCTTCTCCGCATGCGGGAGAAGGTGTCGACGAAGTCGACGGATGAGGGGTTTTCCACGGCGGCCCGGACGCGTCGATCTAGCCGGATGACTTGGTGCGACCCCTCATCCGACGGGCATTCGCCCGCCACCCCGGATCGAGCCCGGGGCAGGCTCATCTCCCGCAAGGGGAGAAGGGCGACATGGCGCGTATGTGACCTCTAGGTTCATGGCCGGCGCCAGATAGGCTGCGCGGGCCTAGTTGCCAAGCCCCTCCCGCGCCAGGGCCTCCAGAGGCTCGCCCTCCGCGCCGCGCAGCATCCAGCCGCCGCGGCGTCGCAGGTAGAGAAGGTAGTAGGCGGCCGAGACCGCCATCACCACCAGGTTGGCGATCAGGCTCGGGCGGCCGACCGCCGGGTCCATGAGATCGGCGAACGTCACCCCCGCCAGCGCGACCAGCGCCAGCGCCGGCCAGAGCGGATAGAACGGCAAGCGGTAGTGGCCGACATCGGTGGTCCGCTTCCAGCGTCCCATCAGCACCGCCACCGCGACGCCGGCGTAGATCACCACCAAGCCGGCGCCGGTCACCATGACCAGGA
>DATJRL010000219.1:0-2439 GCA_035504785.1 Caulobacteraceae bacterium | reverse complement strand
ACGTTGCCATAGGTCAGGTACGCCGGCTCGGGCAGCGCCTCGAACAGCTCCTTGTACTGCCGCCGGACGAGTCCCTCGGCCAGCGTCCGGAGGTTCCGCGGCCGGGCAACTTGCGCCTGCGCGGCCTGCGACGCGGGACCGCCGTTCGCGAGGTCGCCGCGCTCGGCCATCAGGCGGGCGGTCAGCTGCCGCGCCTCGTCGAACCGCTTCGCGGTGCGCAGCGCGATGTACTCACGCGTGTACTCCGCGCCGTACAGCTCGGCGTAGATGCCCTGACCAGGGTCTTCGTAGTCGAGGAAAAGCAGCAGGTCGCCAAGGCAGATCAGCATGTCCGCGCCGCCGGCCAGCGCCAGCGCGTCAGCCGTGCCGTGTACGTCACTAACCACGTGGACTCTCACCTGTCCAAAATAAACTCTTCCCATCTAAACTCTAGGGGCCCTTGAGAAGGAGAAGCAGTGCGCGAATACAGCATCCCAGCACTAGCGGACATCCCGGCCACGGCGAATCTCGCCGACCTGGTACGGCGCCGGGCGGCGGAGCAGCCGCAGGCGGTCGCCTTGCGCCGCAAGAATGGCGCGGGTACCTGGCAAGATGTCACCACCACCCAGTTCAGGGACGAGGTGTACGCACTGGCTGGGGGGCTGATCGCGGCCGGGATCGAGGCCGGCGACCGGGTAGCGCTCATGGGGCACACGAGCTACGAGTGGACGCTGATCGACTACGCCCTCTGGACGGCGGGGGCCGTCCCGGTACCGATCTACGAAACGTCCTCCGCGGAGCAGGCCGAATGGATCCTGTCCGACTCGGCGGCCAAGGCCGTCTTCGTCGAGACCGAAGCCTTCTCGCAGCTGGTCACTGAGGCGAGGGACCGCCTCCCCTCGCTCCTGCACGTGTGGCGGTTCGACCCGGCGCTGAAGGACCTCGTGACCGGCGGGGCTGACGTCTCCGCGGAGACGATCGCCGCACGAGCGGCGTCGGCCAAGGCGACCGACTTCGCCACCCTCATCTACACCTCGGGGACCACGGGCCGGCCGAAGGGCTGCGAGCTTACCCACGAGAACCTGCTGTCCGACGCGCGGAACGCGTTCATGGGGCCGCTCGCCGCGTTCAACTCCGTCCCGGGCGCGTCCACGCTGCTGTTCCTCCCACTCGCGCACACCTTCGCCCGCATCATCGAGGTCGGCACGCTCGAGGGCGGGATCATCCTCGGCCACTGCCCGGACATGAACGACCTGCTGCCGGACCTGGGGTCCTTCCAGCCCTCGTTCATTCTCGCGGTGCCTCGCGTCTTCGAGAAGGTCTACAACAGCGCCGAGCAGCGGGCAGCCGGCGATGGCAAGGGCGCCATCTTCGGCCGGGCGGCACGGGTAGCCGTCGCCTACAGCGAGGCGCTGGATAGCCCCGGCGGCCCGGCGCTCGGGCTCCGACTGCAGCACGCGGTCTTCAGCCGGCTCGTTTACGGCAGGCTGCGGGCCGCGCTCGGCGGCAAGGCCCGCTGGGCGATCTCCGGCGGCGCGGCGCTCAGCCCGCGGCTCGGGCACTTCTTCCGCGGCGTCGGGGTCACCGTGCTGGAGGGCTACGGTCTCACCGAGACGTCCCCCGCCGCGGCCGTCAACCGGCCCGACCGGCAGAAGATCGGCACCGTCGGCCAGCCGCTCCCGGGCGTGAGCGTGCGGATCGCCGAGGACGGCGAGGTCCTCATCAAGGGCAAGATCGTCTTCCCCGGCTACTGGGGCAACGAGAAGGCGACCGCCGAGGCGTTCGCCGAGGACGGCTGGTTCCGCACCGGCGACCTCGGCGAGCTCGATGACGAGGGCTTCCTGACGATCACCGGCCGGAAGAAGGAGATCATCGTCACCGCCGGCGGCAAGAACGTCGCCCCGGCCGTGCTCGAGGACCGGCTGCGCGGCCACGGGCTGATCAGCCAGTGCATGGTCGTCGGCGATGGCCGCCCGTTCATCGGCGTGCTGATCACCCTCGACCCCGATTCGCTCGGCCCCTGGAAGGAGCAGCATGGCAAGCCGGCGGCCGCCACGATTGACGACCTGCGCGGCGATCCCGACCTGCTCGCCGAGATCCAGGGCGCCGTGGACGATGCCAACAAGGCGGTCTCGCGGGCGGAGTCGATCAAGAAGTTCCGCATCCTGACCACCGACTTCACCCAGGAAGACGGGCACCTCAGCGCCAAGCTGAGCCTCAAGCGCGCCGTCGTCGCCAAGGAGTTCGCCGCCGACATCGAAGCGATCTACTCCTGACCTGCCGGGAGCCACGCGATTGCCTGTTTCCCGCCGGGTTCCGGGCTGGGGTGTTGCCCGTGTGGCAGGGCGTAGCCCTGGTGCCTGGCCCGCCCGGACCCGGCGGGGGGCTTCTCGCTTTCGTGAAGACTTTTATACGCTCCGGCGTAAAAAAGACATCACGACCGAAAAAGACATCACAACA
>DATJRL010000218.1:0-11495 GCA_035504785.1 Caulobacteraceae bacterium | reverse complement strand
CCCGCTGCAACAGGGCGCGGCAGGCGAGCACCGGATCGGGCGGCCCAACGAAGCGGGCGTCGTCCGGCGCCGGGACGTCGCGCGGCGGCACGGCGGGAAAGGCGAGGACGGCTTCGGCCATTTTGGCCCCCTGCGGTTTCGGACCCGAACCGGCCCTGCGCGTGGAAGCCGCCAGACGATCACGGCACGGTTAAGAGCGCGCTAAGGCACATCGCCCCTGCGCGGCCGCGCCGCACCCCGGCTTGACCCGGCGCGCGCGAGGTTCGAAAGCAATCCCAACAAGCGTTTGAAGGGAGGATGCGATGGCGGGCCGGCTCGAAGGACGATCGACGGTGGTGACGGGCGCGGCCAGCGGCATCGGCCGCGCGACCTCGCTGCGCTTCGCCGCGGAAGGCGCGGCGGTGGTCTGCGTGGACCGCGCCGAGGCGGTGGAGGCGACGGCCGCGGCGATCCGCGAAGCCGGCGGCAAGGCGGTGGCGATGACCGGCGACGCCGGCAAGGAAGACGACGTGAAGGCCTACATCGACCGCGCCGTCGCCGAGTTCGGCGGCCTCGACGCGGTCTACGCCAACGCCGGCATCGGCTCCTCGGGCGGCGCCTTCGGGACCCTCGACCAGATCACCCCGGAAGGCTGGATGGAGGTGCTGCGGATCAACCTGATCGGCCCGTTCCTGGCCATCAAGCACGCCAGCGCGGTGATGCGCGAGGCGGGCAAGGGCTCGATCATCTGCACCGCCTCGGTGGCGGGGCTGCGCTCCGGCGCCGGCGGCATCCCGTACTCGGCCTCGAAGGCCGGCGTGATCAACCTGGTGCAGACCTGCGCCAACCAGCTCTACGGCACCGGGGTGCGCGTGAACGCCATCTGCCCCGGCCTCATCGAGACCGGCATGACGCGGATGGTCTACCAGCGCGCCCGCGAGCGCGGCACCGAAGAGCGGATCGGCCAGCTGAACCCGCTGAAGCGCGGCGGCGAGCCGGAGGAGATCGCCGGCGCGGCGCTGTTCCTCGCCTCGGACGACAGCGCCTACGTCAACGGACACGCGCTGGTGGTCGACGGCGGGCTCTCGTCCTCCCACCCGGTCGGCCAGCGGCGCGGGCCGACGAACTGACCGCCGCTCGTTCGCCGCGGCGCGCCGCTACTGGCAGGCCAGGCACTCGTCGTAGTCGGTGCGCTCGCCCGCGGCTTTTTCGGCCATCGCGGCGATGCCGTCGCCGCCGGCGAAGGCGGCGCGCTGCACCGACTTGGAGCGCAGGTAGTAGAGCGACTTGCAGCCGCGCTCCCAGGCCTGCCAGTGCAGCATGTGCAGGTCCCATTTGTCGACGTCGCCGGGCAGGAAGATGTTGATCGACTGCGACTGGCAGACGTCCGGCGCGCGGTCGGCGGCCAGTTCGACGATCCAGCGCTGGTCGATCTCGAAGGCGGTCTTGTAGACGTCCTTCTCGTCCGCGCTCAGGCAGTCGAGGTGCATGACCGAGCCCTCGTTCTCCAGGATCGAGGCCCAGACGGCGGGCGTGTTGGCGCCGCGCGTCTCCAAGAGGCGCTCCAGGTAGGGGTTCTTCACCGCGAACGAGCCCGAGAGCGTCTTGTGGGTGTAGATGTTGGCCGGGATCGGCTCGATGCCGGCGCTGGTGCCGCCGCAGATGATCGAGATCGAGGCCGTCGGCGCGATGGCGATCTTGTGGCTGAAGCGCTCCATGACGCCGCGGTCGGCGGCGTCCGGGCAGGGACCGCGCTCCTCGGCCAGGGTGCGGCTGGCGGCGTCGCAGCCGCGGCGCAGGTGCTTGAAGAGACGCATGTTCCAGCTCTTGGCCAGCGCGCTCTCGAACGGCACGTTCTGGCTCTGCAGGAACGAGTGGAAGCCCATCAGGCCGAGGCCCACCGAGCGCTCGCGCCAGGCCGAGTAGGTGGCCGAGGCCATCACCTCCGGCGCGCGGTCGATGAAGTCCTGCAGCACGTTGTCGAGGAAGCGCATGCAGTCCTCGATGAAGGTCGGATGGTCGCGCCATTCGAGGAACTTCTCGGCGTTGACCGAGGACAGGCAGCAGACCGCGGTGCGCTCGCGGCCCAGGTGGTCGGGACCGGAGTGCAGCAGGATCTCCGAGCATAGGTTCGACTGGCGCACCTTCAGCCCGAGTTCGCGCTGGTGCTGCGGCAGGGCGCGATTGGCCGTGTCGGAGAAGATCAGGTACGGCTCGCCGGTCTGCAGGCGCAGCTCCAGCAGCTTCTGCCAGAGGGCGCGCGCGTCGACCTCGCGGATCGCTTCGCCGGTCTTGGGCGAGCGCAGGGCGAAGCGGGCGCCGTCGCGCACCGCCTCCATGAACTCGTCGGTGATGCAGACGCCGTGGTGGAGGTTGAGACTCTTGCGGTTGAAGTCGCCGGAGGGCTTTCGGATCTCGAGGAACTCCTCGATCTCCGGGTGCCAGACGTCGATGTAGACGGCGGCGTTGCCACGGCGCAGCGAGCCCTGGCTGATGGCCAGCGTCATCGAGTCCATCACGCGGATGAAAGGGATGATGCCGCTGGTCTGGCCGGCGCCCTTCACCTTCTCGCCGATGGAACGGACGCCGCCCCAGTAGGTGCCGATGCCGCCGCCGTTGGCCGCCAGAAACACGTTCTCGTTCCAGGCGCCGACGATGCTCTCCAGCGAATCACCCACCGCGTTCAGGAAGCAGGAGATCGGCAGGCCGCGCCCGGCGCCGCCGTTCGAGAGCACGGGCGTCGACCCCATCAGCCAGAGCCTGGAGATGTAGTCGTAGATGCGCTGGGCGTGCTCGGCGTCGTCGGCGAAGGCGGTGGCGACGCGGGCGAACATGTCCTGGTACGACTCGCCCGGCAGCAGGTACCGGTCTTCGAGGGTGGTCTTGCCGAAGTCGGTCAGCAGATCGTCGCGAGATCGGTCGATCTCGACCTTGCGCACCAGCTGCAACTGCGGCCGCTCCACCGGCGCCCGCCGCTCCGCGGCGACGCCGACAGTGACCTTCTTCGCCTCGCTTCCCATCATCCACCCAACCCATAAACTTGTGTGGCCCGTGAGTCCCCCTGACTCGCTAGACCATCAACATGTTGTAGGCATCCTGCCCCTTGAGCCCATCATATGGGGACATATGGTTGCCAGTTGGTCAACGGGCGTCAGTTGCCGCGCGCCGGTTTTTCTGTTGAAGGAACCTCCGCCGTGGCGCCGAAACCAAGCGGATCAACGCTTTGGCGGCAGGGGCGGCGCATTTGGTAACGAGACCGTGACAATGATTGCCGGACGACGGAGGCGACGCTGCACGCCTTGCTGATTTCCGCCGGCCTCGTGGCGCTCGCCGAGATCGGCGACAAGACCCAGATCCTCTCCATCCTGCTCGCAGCCCGCTATCGCAAGCCGGCGCCGATTCTCGCCGGCGTCCTGGTCGCCACCCTGGCGAACCACCTGGCCGCCGCAGCCTTCGGCGCGCTTCTCGGAAGTCTCCTGAACGGGCCCTGGATGAAGTGGATCCTCGGGCTCGCCTTCGTCGGCTTCTCGGCCTGGACACTCGTGCCCGAAAAGCTCGACGCCGACGACGAGCCCAAGGAGCGCGGACACGGATCGGTCTTTCTGACCACGCTGGTCTCGTTCTTCATCGCCGAGATGGGCGACAAGACCCAGGTGGTGACGGCCGCGCTCGGGGCGCGGTTCCACATGATTCTGTGGGTCGCCGCCGGAACGACGATCGGCATGATGATCGCCAACACGCCGGCCGTGTTCGTCGGCGAGCGGGCGGCGACCCGATTGCCGGTGAAACCGCTGCGCTATCTCGCGGCCGCGGCCTTGCTGGCTCAGGGCCTCTGGACCCTGCTCTCCAAAGGCTGAGCGCGGCGCGCCCTTCGGTCGCATGAACAAATGTTAAGGGGCGGACGTCATCGCGAAATGCTTGGAGCGCGAGTCTCGTCGTACTTGGTCAGGACAGCACTTGATGAAGCTTCATTCCGGCGCCGCGGCCACCCTGGGAGCCATCGTCGCCTTGAACGCTCCGCCCCTGGTCAGAGCCGACCCGGCGACAGCCGTCGGCTCGTCTGCGGCGTCAGCACCCGCGCCGCAGTTCGGCAAATGGGGGTTCGATCTTTCCGGCCGCGACACCAGTATCGCGCCGGGCGCCGATTTCTACGGCTACGCCAACGGCGACTACGTCAAGGCGCTGGTGATCCCGCCGGACCGGTCGCGCTATGGCAGCTTCGACTATCTGGCCGCCCTGTCGGAGGACCGCGTCCACCGCATTCTCGAGACCGCCTTGACCGACACCTCCGGGCTCGGCGACGAGGCCAAGATCGGGGCCTTCTACCACGCCTTCATGGACGAGACGCGGGTCGACGCCCTGGGCGCGGCGCCCATCGCGCCGGAACTGGCCAAGATTCGCGCCGCCAAGGATCGCCGCGACATCGCCCGGCTGATGGGCCTGTCGAACGGCGGCTTCTACAGCGCCTTCTTCGGCGTCGGCATCGGTTCCGACTTCAAGGACCCGGATCACTACGCCATCTATCTCGGCCAGGACGGGCTCGGTTTGCCCGACCGCGACTATTACCTCGACGCCAGCTTCGCGGCCCAGAAAGCCGAGTACCAGGCCTACGTGGCGCGGATGCTGACCCTGGCGGGCTGGCCCGACGCCGCCGCCGAGGCCAAGGCCGTGGTCGATCTCGAGACTCAGATCGCGACCGTGAGCTGGCCGATCGCCGAGCAGCGCGATCCGGTCAAAAACTACAATCCGACGACGCCGGCCGACTTGGCGACCGACGCGCCCGGCTTCGACTGGGACGTCTTTTTCGACGCCGCGGGGCTCGGCGCGCCGGCGCGGGTGATCGTGGCCGAAAAGTCCGCGTTCCCCAAGATCGCCCAGATCTTCCAGGCGACGCCGCTCGAGACGTTGAAGGCGTGGGAGGCGTTCCGGGTGGCGGACGCGGCGGCGCCCTATCTGTCCGAGCCCTTCGTCAACGCCCATTTCGAGTTCCGCGCCAAGGACCTGTCCGGCCAGCAGGCGCAGCGGCCGCGCTGGAAGCGCGCGGTGGCCGTGGTCGACGAGGGCATGGGCGAGGCCGTGGGCCGCGCCTATGTGGCCGCCTACTTCCCGGCCGCGTCGAAGGCCAAGATGGAGGCGCTCGTCGCCAACATCCGCGCGGCGCTCGCCAACCGCATCCAGCATGTCACCTGGATGAGCGACGCCACCAAGGCCAAGGCGATCGAGAAGCTCTCCAAGCTGACGGTCAAGATCGGCTACCCGAACAAGTGGCGAGACTACGGCGCCCTGTCGATCAGCCCCGACGACCTGGTGGGCGACGTCGAGCGGGCCGACGCGTTCGAGTGGCGTCGCCAGGTCAAGCGGCTGCACGGGCCGGTCGACCGGAGCGAGTGGGGGATGAGCCCGCAAACCGTGAACGCCTACTACAATCCGACGGCCAACGAGATCGTGTTCCCGGCCGCCATCCTGCAGCCGCCGTTCTTCAATCCGAACGCCGACATGGCGGTGAACTACGGCGGCATCGGCGCGGTGATCGGCCACGAAATGACGCACGGCTTCGACGACGAGGGCCGGCAATTCGACGGCGACGGGCGCCTCGCCGACTGGTGGCAGCCGGAGGACAAAGCCAAGTTCGTCGCCCAGACCAAGGTGCTGGGCGCCCAGTTCTCGGCGATGGAGCCGCTGCCGGGCGTCCACATCAAGGGCGACCAGACCATGGGCGAGAACATCGCCGACCTCGGCGGCCTGCTCTTGGCGCTCGACGCCTACCATGCCTCGCTGGGCGGCAAGCCGGCGCCGGTGATCGACGGCCTGACCGGCGACCAGCGCCTGTTCCTGGGCTTCGCGCAGATCTGGCGCAGCGCCGAGCGGCCGGACGCGCTCAAGGAGCAGATCGTCAGCGACGTTCATTCGCCGTCCCCGGACCGGGTCGACGGCGTCGTGCGCAACGTCGACGCCTGGTACGCCGCCTGGGGCGTCAAGCCGGGCGACCCGCTCTACGTCGCGCCGGCCGACCGCGTTCGGATCTGGTAGCCGGGGGGCGCCCCAAATGTATCAAGCCCGCCGCGGGGGATATCGCGGCGGGCTTGACGTTCTTGGCTTTCGATCAAAGCGGGCGTTTCCTCCCCGAAACGCCTGAGACGTCCAGTCCTCAAGGAACCTTCATGCCTCTCGCGTCGTCGAGAGAACGGTAAATTTTTCTCCATGTCAACGTCGGCCGACCCTGCGTCGGGGCATGAATCTCGCCCGATCGAACACAACGGGGTGAATCTTGGACCTTCTGGTCAAATGATCCCAACGTCGGGCGTCTTCGACGCGGCGACCGCCGTCAGGGGGAGATGCGCCTGGCCAAGGTCTCGATGGGCGCGCTGACCGGCTCGAAGACATAGGTCGGGCGCGTCACCGTCACCGGCCCCACGCCGATGGCGGCCAGAGCCGACGTCGCGGCGAAGACGTCGCCCGCGGCGACCAAGGCGCCCGACTGGCGCGCTTCGCCGCCAACCGCCGCGAAAGGCGCCACCGCCTCGCGCGCCGCCTTGTCGGCGCTTCCCGGCCAGCTCAGCTCGGCGGTTCGGCGAGCGCGGGCGCGCGCCTCGAGAATCCGGCCGAGACGCCGCGCGGCGTCGAGCTGTGCGCCGCTCCAGCGGGCGGTCAAGCTGGCGGCCAGTTGCGCCTGGCTGGAGAGGATCAGGCCGTCGTCCAGCACCTTCAGTCCATTGGCCGCGAGGGTCGCGCCCGTGCTGGTGATGTCGGCGATCAGCTCCGCCGCGCCGGCGGCCGGCGCACCCTCGGTGGCGCCGCCCGACTCGACGATGCGGTAGTCGATGATCCCGTGGCGGGCGAAGAAGGCGCGGGTCTGGGCGAGGTACTTGGTGGCGACCCGCAGGCGGCGCCCGGTGCGGGCGAGGTAGAGATGCGCCACCTCGTCGACGTCGGCCATGGTCTCGACGTCGATCCAGCTCTTCGGCGCGGCGACTACCAGATCGGCGCGGCCGAAGCCTAGCGCCTGGATCAGCATCACCTGGCCGTCCAGCTCGCCCGACCGCTCGCGCAGCAAGTCCTCGCCGGTGACGCCGAGGTGCAGGTCGCCGGCGAAGAGGCCATCGGCGATCTCGCCGGCCGAGACCAGCCGCACCTCGACATCGGCCACGCCCTCCAGCCGCGCGGAATAGCCCCGCTCGCCGCCCGCGACCTGAACCGGCACGCCGCAGTCGGCCAGCCACGCCTCGGTCTGTTCCTTGAGCCGGCCCTTGGAGGGGATGGCGAAGACCAGCGGTTCGCTCATCGCGCGCCCTCCTGCCAGGCCCGGCCGGGGCGCACCATGCAGCCCACCGCGCCGCAGGCGAGGTTGGCCCCGAGGCGCGGGAACAGGCTGTCGTAGCGGCCGCCGGCGGCGACCGGCCGAGCGTCTCCGAGGGCGGCGCTGCGCACCTCGAAGAGCACGCCGTCGTAGTATCCGAAGTCGCGCCCGAACGCGGTGGAGAGGCGGATGGCGGCGTCCGGCACGTCGGCCTCGAGGGCTTCGAGCCGCCGGGCCCAGTCATCCAGAGCCGCATCCAGCTTGGCGCCGCCCAGCCCAGCGAGGCGCGCGACCGCCTCCAGCGCCGCCGCGGGCGCATCGGAGATCGCCAGGAAGCGCGAAATCAGCGCGGCCTGCTCGGCGGTGAGCTCCGGCGCCCGGGCGGCGGCCGCGCGCTCGGCGAGCCGATGCACGATCTCGGCGGCGGAACGCCCACCGGCCGGTTCGATGCCGGCCAGGGCCCAGAGATCCTCCAGAACGGCCGCCGCCTCGGCCTCGGGCAGATGAGAGATCAGCGACGACACCCGCTCGGCGGCGAGCGCCGTCCTCGGCGCGCCGTCATTGCCGGCATGCTCCAGCACCTCGCGCAGTCGGCGCGGGCTGGCGAAGGCGCGCTTGATCCGCGCCGCGAGCGGCTCGGCGAGCCGCAGGGTGTCGACGAACGCCGCGAACAGGCCGACGTCGCCGAACTGCAAAGTGAGGTCGGTGCGTCCTCCCGCCGCCGCGGCCCGCCAAGCAAGCGCCGCGATCTCGGCGTCGGCGTCCGGCGCCGCGCCGGTTTCGAACGCCTCGAGCCCCAGCTGCAGGAACTCCTCGTAGGCCTCGCGGCCGCGCGGCGAGGCGCGGAACGCCTTGCCTTCGTAGAAGTAGCATCCGCCCGCCTTGCCGCTCTGGATGTGCAGCCGCGCGGCGGGAATGGTGAAGTCCGGCCGCAGCGCCGCTTCCTCGCCGCCCTCCGACTGCACCAGGATCAGCCGCTCGCGCATCGCCTCGCCCGACAGATCGAGGATCAGGCCCAGCGGCTGGGCCACCGGCGGATCGATGGCGGCGGCGTCCATCTCCAGGAACGGCGCGCGGACCGCCGCCAGCACCTGCGCCGGGATCGGTGGCTCGACTCTCATCGTTGGGGCCTCACCGGTCGCGCTCGAGGATGGCGCGCACCGTGGCGACGAGGTCGGCGCGGGGCGCGGTGACCTGCCCGGGACGCTCGGCGCGCCAGACCGCATTGTCGGCGACGCCGGCGGCGAGTTCGCGGCCGAGATCGAGGTCCTTTACCGTCACCTCGCCCCGCGCGATCTCGTCCTCGCCGAGGATGACCGCCGCGGGCGAGAGCCGGCGATCGGCGTACTTCATCTGCGCCCGCATGCCCGACGAGCCGAGGTAGACCTCGGCCGCGAGACCCGCGGCGCGCAATTCGGCGGCGACCGCGAAGTAGTCGGCCATCCGCGCCGCGTCGAAGGCGATCACCACCACCGGCCCCCGGGCCGCCACCGGCGCCGCCTCGCCGCTGGCCGCCAGCGCCGCGGCGAGGCGCGAGACGCCGAAGGAGAAGCCCGTGGCCGGCGTCCGCTGGCCGCTGAACCGCGCCACCAGATCGTCATAACGCCCGCCGCCGCCGATCGAGCCGAAACGCACCGGCTCCCCCGCCTCGTCGGTGGTTTCCGCCATAAGTTCGGCTTCGAACACCGCGCCGGTGTAGTACTCGAGGCCGCGCACCACCGACGGGTCGAAGATCGCCTGGTCCTCGGCGATGCCGAATGCGGTGAGCGCCGCGCCGATCCGCGAGAGCTCGGTCAGGCCCTCGTCGCCCTCGGCCGAGCCGCCGATGACGTTCGCCAGCCGATCGAGCGTCGCCGAGCGCGCGCCCTGCCCGGCCGACACGAACGCCAGCACGGCGTCGACGGCGCCGGCGCCGAGACCCGCGCCCGGAGTGAACGCGCCCGATTCGTCCCGGCGGCCGGCGCCCAGCAGCAGCTTCACGCCCTCGAGCCCGAGTCGATCCAGCTTGTCCACCGCCCGCAACACCGCCAGCTTCTGGGCGTCGCCGCCGACGCCGGCGGCGGTGAGCAGGCCGTTGAGCAGCTTGCGGTTGTTGATCTTCAGCACGCAGACGCCTGGCGGCAGCCCCGCGGCGGCATAGCCGGCCACGGCCATGGCGACGATCTCGGCGTCCGCTTCGGGGCGCGCGGAGCCGACCGTGTCGGCGTCGCACTGCACGAACTCGCGATAACGTCCCGGCCCGGGCTTCTCGTTGCGCCACACCTTGCCGAAAGCGTAGCGGCGGAACGGCTTTGGCAGGGTGTCCCAGTTCTGCGCCACGAACCGGGCCAGCGGCGCGGTCAGGTCGTAGCGCAGCGCCATCCACGCCTCGTCCTCGTCGCGCAGGGCGAAGACGCCCTCGTTCGGACGGTCGGCGTCGGGCAGGAACTTGCCGAGCGCGTCGGCATACTCGAACGCGCCGGTGTCCAGCGCTTCGAACCCGAAGGACTCGTAGACGCGGGAGACGGCGTCGAGGACGCGCCGCTCGACAACGAGCGCCGGGGCGCGGCGGTCGAGGAAGCCGCGCGGGATGCGGGCGCGCGGGCGCGGGTCGGCCTCGGTGGTCATGGCCGGGCGCTTAGCGGCTGAGCCCTACCGGGGGCAAGATCGAAGGAGAGGTCCATCCTGTTTGTCCTTTGGCGGCGGGGACGGTCGGATGGAGCTGCGCCCATCCGACCGGAGGGTCGGCGGGGCGCGGGCGACGAGCTTTCAGGCCAAGCGCGTGCGTCCCGGCCCGCCGGTGCGGGTCGGCCGATGCGCGTGATGATGCGTCGCCTTGGTCATGGGCGTGGGCCTATATCGGATATCCCTTAACGGCGCCACCCGCCGGCTGTTCGATTGTCGAGAGCTAGGTTGACACGGTTTCGATATATCTGCATCATAGATATATCGAGATTGTTCGGAGACATGACATGAACCAGGCGTTCCCCCTCCCCGTCCGCCTTGCGCGTCAGGCCTGGCCCTTGGTCGTGGTCGGATCGCGCGAGCTGACGCCCGCGATGCGGCGCGTCAGCCTGGTCGGCGAGACCCTGGCGGGATTCGATTATCGCCCCGGGCAGGACCTGGTGCTGAGCCTGCCGTCGCTAGCCGGCGTGGCGCGGCGCCACTACACGATCCGCGGCTTCGATCGGGAGGAGCTTCGCCTCGACGTCGACGTGCTGGTCCATGGCGCCGGGCCGGGCTCGCGCTGGGCGGAAACCGCCAAGATCGGCGACCCGGTGCTGGCCGAAGGTCCGCGCGGGCGCACGTTCGTCAACCAGCGGGCGGACTGGCACCTCTTCACCGGCGATGAGACGGCGCTGCCGGGGATCGCCGCGATGATCGAGACCCTTCCTTCGCGCGCCCAGGCCTTCGCCATCATCGAGGTCGAGGGCAGGGAGGAGGAGCAGCCGCTGCCGAGCCAGGCGCGGCTGGAGGCGTTCTGGCTGCACCGCCGCGGCTCCGCGGCGCCGAGCGTGGCCCTGATCGACGCCCTGTCGGCGTTCCAGTTCCCGGCCGGAGTCGGCCAGGCCTACGTCATCGGCGAGACCAGCACCGTCCGCGCCCAGCGCCAGGGCCTCATCGCTCGCGGCTTCCCCAAGGAGCAGATCTGCGCCGAGGGCTACTGGCGTCCCGGCCGCATCGGCGGCCACGACCACGTCGAACCGTTCGAAGAACGGGCCCGCGACCGCGTCCGGCGCTGGGTCAGCTAGGCGCCGGAGGCCCCCTTCCGCTCGCTGCGCGAGTCGCCTCCCCCAGAGGGGGAGGATTGCCAGCGCGACTCTCTTCCCCCCCTCTAAGGGAAGTGGCCCGAAGGGCCGAAGGGGGCCTCCGCCGCTTACCGCGCGACGTTGATCACCTGCAGCTGGGTGAATTCGGCGAGGCCTTCCTCGCCCAGCTCGACGCCGATGCCCGAGCCCTTGGCGCCGCCGAAGGGGATGTTGGGGGCGAGGTCGGCGTGCTTGTTCACCCACACCGTGCCCGAATCCATCCGAGTGGCGAGGTCGTAGGCCCTCTCCAGGTCCGGCGACCAGATCGAGCCGCCGAGGCCGTATTCGGAGTTGTTGGCTCGGGCCAGCGCATCCTCGGCGTCGTCGTAGCGGATCACCGGCAGCACCGGACCGAACTGCTCCTCGTCGACCAGCCGCGCGCCGTCGGTGATGTCGCGCACGATGGTGGGCCGGATGAAATAGCCGGCCCC
>DATJRL010000217.1:0-9051 GCA_035504785.1 Caulobacteraceae bacterium | reverse complement strand
TGCCAAGGAACTCGGCGGGCCGGTCTGGGTGGTGAAGGCGCAAATCCACGCCGGCGGCCGCGGCAAGGGCGGCGGCGTCAAGCTGGCCCGCTCGCTGGACGAGGTGCGCGCCGAGGCGACCCGGATGCTCGGCATGACCCTCGTCACCCATCAGACCGGGTCAAAGGGCCGGCTGGTGCGCCGCCTCTACATCGAGGAAGGCGCCGCCATCGCCAAGGAGTTCTACCTCTCACTGCTGGTCGACCGGGAAACAAGCCGGGTCGCCGTGGTCGCCTCGACGGCCGGGGGCATGGACATCGAGGAGGTCGCCCACTCGACGCCGGAGCTCATCCACACCTTCACCATCGACCCGGCGACGGGTGTCTGGCCGCACCACGGCCTGATGCTGGCGCGGGCGCTGGGACTGTCCGGCGAAACGGCCAAGCAGGCCCGCGCCCTGCTGCCGGCCCTCTACAAGGCCTTCACCGAGAAGGACATGAGCCTTCTCGAGATCAACCCGCTGATGCAGACCGCGGACGGGTCGATCAAGGTGCTCGACGCCAAGGTGGGCTTCGACGACAACGCCCTTTTCCGACATCCCGACGTGGTGGCCCTGCGCGACGTCGCCGAGGAAGACGCCAAGGAGATCGAGGCCTCCAAGCACGAGCTTTCCTACATCGCCCTCGACGGCGACATCGGCTGCATGGTCAACGGCGCGGGCCTGGCCATGGCGACGATGGACATCATCAAGCTCTACGGCGCCGAGCCGGCCAACTTCCTCGACGTGGGCGGCGGCGCCAGCAAGGAAAAGGTGACCGCGGCGTTCAAGATCATCACCGCCGATCCCAACGTGAAGGGCATTCTGGTCAACATCTTCGGCGGCATCATGCGCTGCGACATCATCGCCGAGGGCGTGATCGCGGCCGTGAAGGAGGTCGGGCTGAAGGTGCCGCTGGTCGTGCGCCTCGAAGGCACCAACGTCGATCTCGGCAAGCAGATTCTCGCCGCGTCCGGCCTCAACGTCATCGCGGCCAACGACCTCGCCGACGGGGCCGAAAAGATCGTCGCGGCCGTGAAGGCGGCCGCTTGACGCGCCGCGCCATCGCTCAGGCGCCTTGCCATCGCCACGCGGCGCCCGCAAAGGTGGCCGAAGACAGGCACTGAATTTCCAGGAAAGCTCCAAGGCACGTCATGATCCGCACTTCTCTTCTCGCCGTCGCGTCGCTCGGCGTTCTCGCCCTTCCGATGGCGGCGTCGGCCGACACGTCCGACGACCCGGCTCTCGCAGCGTTCCAAGCCGTCTGCGTGGCGCACGCCAACAACTACAGCGGCGCCCTGGACGCGGCCAAGGCGGCCGGCTTCACCGACACCCAGCTGATCCCGCCGACGGACGATTCCATGTCGATCACGTCCACACAGGCGCGCGAGAAGGTCGTCGGGACCGAGCATCTGACATTGCTGCTGCAGCAAGGTCTGCGCCACCTGAAGAGCGGCGACATCTCCGAAGCCGACTGCAAGATCAGCACCGACCAGGCCGACAACGGCGTGCGCGAGCGGACCAAGTCCTGGCTCGGCTTCGGGCCGGACAGCAGCGACGACGCCCTGTCGACCTTCTACGTGAAAACCGGCCCGCAACCGGAGCACATCGCGCAGAGCGGCCTCAACGCCGCCCTGGCGGCCGGCGGCTTCTCGGTGATCAAGGCGCAGCAGGACCCGGCTTCGGCGACGCTGGTCTACACCACCTTCTCGAAGTAGGACGCCTGAAGGGGGCGCCGTCAGGATCGGACCCATGCCCCCCACTCGCACCCCCCGTCTGACCGGTTTCGCCGCGTTGGCCGGCGTGCTCGCCCTGGCTCTGGCCCCACCCGCCCCGGCGCAGGAGACCTCGCCGCTCGACTGGGCCGAGGGCGCCGCGCGCGGCGTGCTCGACCTCTGCCGCCAGGACGCGCCTGACGCGGCCGCCGTGGCGGAGCACGGCGAGGTGTGGGGTTGGCCGGACTTTGTGCCCTACCTCGAGCACCCGGACGGCTACCAGCGCGAAGCCGGCGGGGAGAGCCGCCGCTCCTATACCCTGGGCGACACCACCGCGGAGGTCGAGGTGACCGTGCAGAGCGGCCGGGTGACCGACGCCGCGCCGGCGAATGTTCGCTACTTCCGCTGCAACGTCGCGGCCAATCAGCCGATCGAGGCCGACCTCGAGGCCTATTTTACCGGACTCTACGGCGCGCCCGTTTCGAAGACGGACAAGGGGGTGGTCTGGCTCGGCGGCGTTGCGGCCGGGCAATCCGCCGACAGCGACGACGCGGCCCTCGCCGCGGTGAAGTCCGCGGGCGTCGGCGCGAACGGCCTGCGCATCGAACTCTTCCACGACATGGACCGCGACCAGGCCAAGATCACCGAGTACCGAAACGTCGCGGCCGACTGAGAGTCTTCCCACCTGTCGGGGGAGGCGTTCGTCAGGGGGAGAGATTCGAGAGGAAGCCCGGCGGGTCGCCCCGCCGGGCTCTGGGCCGCCCGCCGATCCTTGGGGGTTGATTGACGAGCGATAGACGACACGCCTGACCCGCTCGCAACCTTGCGGCGATACTCCGCGATGCGCAATGGGAAAGCGTGTCGCAGGCGGCGGTCGCGCGGCGTCCGCCGGCTTTGGCTTGCATCGCCGCGCGGGCTATGGGAAGGGCCGGGCCGCCGGCGCGCGGCTAGGGCGCGGCAGTTGCGTCGAAGCAGCGTTCCGAAAGAGGCTCATGTCCATTCTCGTCGGCGCGGAAACGCGCGTGATCTGCCAGGGGATCACCGGCTCCCAAGGCGCCTTCCACTCCGAACAGGCGATCGCCTACGGCACCAAGATGGTCGGCGGGGTCACGCCGGGCAAAGGCGGGGGAACCTTCCTCGACCTGCCGGTGTTCGAAACCGTCGCCGAGGCGATGGATGCGACCAAGCCCGACGCCAGCGCCATCTACGTGCCGCCGGCTTTCGCCGCGGACGCGATCCTGGAGGCGATCGACGCCGAGGTGCCGCTGATCGTCTGCATCACCGAGGGGATCCCGGTGGAGGATATGATCAAGGTCAAGCGGGCTCTCTCGGGTTCGAAATCGCGCCTGATCGGCCCCAATTGCCCGGGCGTGCTGACGCCCAACCAGTGCAAGATCGGCATCATGCCGGGCAACATCTTCAAGGCCGGGTCTGTGGGCGTCGTCTCGCGGTCCGGCACGCTCACCTACGAAGCCGTCTACCAGACGACGCAGGTGGGCCTTGGACAGTCAACCGCGGTTGGAATTGGCGGCGATCCGGTCAAAGGCGCCGAATTCATCGATATCCTGGAGATGTTCCTTGCCGACGCGGCGACGGAGTCGATCATCATGATCGGCGAAATCGGCGGCTCGGCCGAGGAGGACGCGGCGGAGTTTATCAAATCTTCAAAAACCAGGAAGCCAATGGTGGGATTCATCGCTGGCAGGACAGCGCCGCCCGGGCGCAGGATGGGTCACGCGGGGGCCATCATCTCGGGCGGCAAAGGGGGCGCTGACGACAAGATCGCCGCCATGGAGGCCGCGGGCATCCGCGTGTCTCCATCTCCGGCGGCGTTGGGCCATACCCTCGTCGAGGTGCTGAAAGGCGCCTGAGGCGTACCTAAGTTAACGGGCCTCGCCCGGACCTTACCCGAAGGCCCAGGCGGCCCAAGGTGAGAAACTGATGGCGGACGACGCTGGACGGCTGAACGAGGTTCTGGCCGAGACTTCCTTCCTTTACGGCGGCAACGCCGGGTTCGTCGAAGATCTGCAGGCGAAATGGGCGAACGACCCGAGTTCGGTCGAGCCGTCCTGGCGCGCGTTCTTCGAGTCCCTTCGCGACCGCACCGAAGAGGTGATGCGGTCGAACGCGCCGCCCCCCTGGACACCGACCCCGATCCCGGAGCCGCGGCCGGAGTGGCTGTCCGCGGTGGACGGACTCTGGCCGGCGCTGGACGCCAAGCTGGAAGCCAAGATCGGCGCCGTCACGCCCGCGGCCAGTCCCGAGGAAATCCGCGCCCGCACCTTGGATTCCCTGCGCGCGATCATGATGATCCGCGCCTACCGCATGCGCGGCCACTTGCGCGCCAACCTCGACCCGCTCGGCCTGGCGGTGACCCAGGGCGACGCCTCCGAACTCGAGCCGGCTCGCTACGGCTTCTCCGACGCCGACTACGACCGCCCGATCTTCCTGGACTATGTGCTCGGCCTCGAAACCGCGACGCTGCGCGAGATCCTGGCGATCCTGAAGCGCACCTACTGCGGCAACGTCGGCGTGCAGTACATGCACATCACCGATCCGGCCGAGAAGGCGTGGCTGCAGCAGCGCATCGAAGGCCGCGACAAGGAGATCGCCTTCACCAAGCAGGGCAAGATCGCCATCCTGAAGAAACTCGTCGAGACCGAGGGCTTCGAGCGGTTCCTGCACAAGCGCTTCCCCGGCACCAAGCGCTTCGGCCTCGACGGCGGCGAGGCGATGGTCCCGGCCCTCGAGCAGATCATCAAGCGCGGCGGCGCGCTGGGCGTACGCGACATCGTCATCGGCATGCCGCACAGGGGGCGATTGAACGTGCTCGCCGCGGTGATGGGCAAGCCCTACCATGTGATCTTCCACGAATTCCAGGGCGGGTCCTCGCTGCCGTCGGACGTCGAAGGCTCGGGCGACGTCAAGTACCACCTCGGCGCCTCGTCCAACCGGACGTTCGACGACAACGCCGTGCACCTGTCGCTGACCGCCAATCCCAGCCACCTGGAGATCGTCAACCCGGTGGTGTTGGGCAAGTCGCGCGCCAAGCAGGCCTTCACCCTGCGCGAGAACCCGACCGCCGGCCGCGGCCACGTGATGCCGCTGCTGCTGCACGGCGACGCCGCTTTCGCCGGCCAGGGCGTGATCGCCGAGTGCTTCAACCTGATGGGCGTCAAGGGCTACCGCACCGGCGGCGCGGTGCACTTCATCGTCAACAACCAGATCGGCTTCACCACCAGCCCGCGTTACTCGCGCACCAGCCCCTATCCCTCCGACACCGCGCTGATGGTCGAGGCGCCGATCTTCCACGCCAACGGCGACGATCCCGAGGCGGTGGTGTTCGCGGCGAAGGTCGCCACCGAGTACCGCCAGCAGTTCGGCAAGGACGTGGTCATCGACATGTTCTGCTACCGCCGGTTCGGGCACAACGAGGGCGACGATCCGACGATGACGCAGCCCTTGATGTACATGGCCATCAAGGACCATCCGACGACGCGCGAGATCTACAGCCGTCGGCTGATCGAAGAGGGCGTGATCACCCAGGCCGAGTTCGACGCCATGATCGCCGAGTTCGACGCATTTCTCGACAAGGAGTTCGAGGACGGCAAGTCCTACCACGCCGACAAGGCCGACTGGCTGGACGGCAAGTGGTCCGGACTGGCGCCGGAGCAGGAGGAGATGCGCGGCCACACGGCCGTCGCCCGGCAAAAGCTGCTGGACCTCGGCCGCCAGCTCACCAGCATCCCGGGCCGCCTCGACGTGCACAAGACCGTGCGCCGGGTCATCGAGAACCGCCGCGCCGCCATCGAACATGGCCACGATATCGACTGGGCGACCGGCGAGTCGCTGGCTTTCGCCACCCTGCTCGACCAGGGCTACCCGGTGCGCCTCTCCGGCCAGGACTCGGTGCGCGGCACCTTCAGTCAGCGCCACTGCGACATCGTCGACCAGACCACCGAGGAACACTACCAGCCGCTCTCGAACCTCCGGGCCGGCCAGGCGCACTTCGAGGTGCTGGATTCGGCGCTTTCCGAGGAAGCGGTGCTGGGCTTCGAATACGGCTTCTCGCTCGCCGAGCCCAACACCCTGACCCTCTGGGAGGCGCAGTTCGGCGACTTCGCCAACGGCGCCCAGGTGGTGATCGACCAGTTCATCTCGTCCGGCGAGCGTAAGTGGCTGCGCATGAGCGGCCTCGTCATGCTGTTGCCGCACGGCTACGAAGGCCAGGGTCCCGAGCACTCGTCGGCGCGCCTGGAGCGGTACCTGCAGCTCTGCGCCGAGGACAACATCCAGGTCTGCTACTGCTCGACTCCGGCCAACTACTTCCACGTGCTGCGCCGGCAGCTGATGCGCGACTATCGAAAGCCGCTGATCCTGATGACGCCGAAGTCGCTGCTGCGGCACAAGAAGGCGGTGTCCGACCTGGCCGATTTCGCGGAGGGCTCGGCCTTCCACCGGGTGCTGCACGACGACGCCGAGCACGAGCGCCACACCGAGATCCGCCTGGTCGCGGACGCGCAGGTTCGCCGCGTCGTGCTGTGCTCGGGCAAGGTCTACTACGACCTCCTGGACGAGCGAGAAAAGCGCGGGATCGACGACGTCTACCTGATGCGCCTGGAGCAGTTCTATCCCTGGCCCGTGAAGAGCCTGACCACCGAACTGTCGCGCTTCAAGAATGCCGAGCTGGTCTGGTGCCAGGAAGAGCCGAAGAACATGGGCGGCTGGACCTTCGTCGACCCATGGCTGGAGCTGACGCTGGCCAAGATGAAGATCGGCGCCAAGCGCGCCCGCTACGTCGGCCGTCCGGCCTCGGCCTCGACGGCGGCGGGCCTGATGAGCCGCCACATGAAGGAGCTGCAGACCTTCCTGGCCCAGGCCTTCGCATGAAGCTCCTGCGCGCCCCATCCCTCCCCTTCATGGGGAGGTCAGGACCGCAAAGCGGTCCAGGTGGGGCTGTCAGGGGCCGCGCGCTGACGTAAACCTCTCGGCGTCCATGAGGCGTCAACCACCCCCACCCCGCCGGCGCGGCGCGCCGGCTATCCCTCCCCACAGGGGGGAGGGAAGGAGCCGAAGATGACCGACATCGTGACTCCCACGCTCGGCGAGTCCGTCACCGAAGCCACCGTCGCCCGGTGGGCCAAGAAGCCGGGCGAGGCGGTGAAGAAGGACGAGGTGCTCGTCGAGCTGGAGACCGACAAGGTCAACCTCGAGGTCGCCGCGTCGGAGGACGGCGTCCTGTCCGACATCGCCGCCGAGGAGGGCGCGACGGTGACCCCGGGCCAGGTGCTCGGGCGGATCGGGGCAAGCGCGGGCGCCCTCGCGCCGGCGAGGGTTCCGGAGACCGTGGCCGCCGAGGCCGCGCCCGCCGCGCAAGCCGCTCCGCCAAAGCCCGCGCCACCCAAGCCGGCGCCGGCGCCCGAGCCGCCGAGGACCGAGCCGGCCCGCCCACTCGCTCCGTCGGTGCAGCGGATCGTGGCCGAGAGCCGCCTGGATCCCGGCAGCATCCCCGGCAGCGGCAAGGACGGAAGGATCACCAAAGGCGACGCCATCGCCGCCGTCGAGGCTCTCAGCCGCGCCCCGGCTCCGGTCGCCCCAGCTTCCATCACCCAGGCGCCCGCCGCGGCGCCTGCCCCGCCGCGACCGCCGCAGGAGCGCGAGGAGCGGGTACGGATGACCCGGCTGCGCCAGACCATCGCCCGGCGCCTCAAGGAGGCGCAGGAAACCGCCGCCATGCTGACGACCTTCAACGAGGTCGACATGGGCGCCGTCATGGAGCTGCGCAGCCGCTACAAGGACGCCTTCGAGAAGCGCCATGGCGTGCGCCTCGGCTTCATGAGCTTCTTCGTGAAGGCCTGCGTGGCGGCGCTGAAGGAAGTGCCGGCCGTCAACGCCGAGATCGACGGCGCCGACCTCATCTACAAGAACCACTACGACATCGGCGTCGCAGTGGGCACGGACCGCGGCCTGGTGGTTCCGGTGGTCCGCGACGCCGACGCCATGAGCCTGGCCGAGATCGAGACGTCGATCAACGCGCTGGGCGCCAAGGCCCGCGACGGCTCGCTGGCGCTCGACGATCTGCAGGGCGGCACCTTCACCATCTCCAACGGTGGGGTGTACGGCTCGCTGATGTCGACGCCCATCCTCAACCAACCGCAGTCCGGCATCCTCGGCATGCACAAGATCCAGGACCGGCCGATGGCGATCAAGGGCCAGGTGGTGATCCGGCCGATGATGTACCTCGCCCTCTCCTACGATCACCGCGTGGTCGACGGCCAAGGCGCGGTGACCTTCCTGGTCAAGGTCAAGGAATACATCGAGGACCCGCAGCGCCTGCTGCTGGAGGTCTGAGGCCGCGGGGACCATGGGCCTCGCCCTCGTCACGCGCATCCCCACCCTGGTGGAAGCCCAGATCGCCGCCGGCGCGCTGCGCTCGGCCGGACTCCGCGCCGAGGTGTTCGACGCGAGCTTCGGCGGCATGGAGGCGCCGGTCATCGAGGGGCTCGGCGGCTACCGGATCATGGCGCCGGCCGAGCAGGTTATCGAGGCCAGGCAGATGCTGAGGGCGCTTCGGTCGGGCCCCGGCCTCGCCGCGCCGGAGGACGAGGACCGTCCGTGGTCGTCCAGCTACGCCGAGACGGCGCGCGCCCGGCGGGGCGGCATGCGTTGGCTGGCGCTGGCGATCCTCGCCATCCCGGCGATCTTCTGGCTGTTGCGCGCCATCGCGGGGTGACGGACGTCAGCGCCAGTCGGCCGCGCCAGGCGGATCGGGCGGGCCGTCGCCCCGGACCGGCTCGTCGGGACGCGTCCAGAAGAGGTGCGGGCCGCCGCCGTTGTTCGAGCGCCGGACGACGACCGCGGCCGGGTCGAGCGCCGGCATCATGCGGGCGTTGACGCCCCGGATGAACGAGGGGTCCTGCGCGGGCGCCCAATGGGTGACACAGCCGCAGACGGCGCAGCGATGGAATTCGATGTCGCCGTCGCCCCAGCGGTAGACGTCCGTCGCTTCGAAACCGGGGACCAGGCGGACCTGACCGCGGTCAAAGTAGGCCCAGAGCACGCCGTAGCGTCGGCAGATCGAGCAATTGCAGTCGTTGACGCGGGTTGGGGTCGGGTCCGCCTCGAGTCGGACAGCGCCGCAGTGGCAGGCGGCCTTGATCATCCGTCACACTCCTCAGCCAAAAAGCCTGACCGCGGGATGGCGACAGCCTATATCCCACGGCCAAGTGTCGCGAACTCGAGAAGACCACCACATGGCGCAATACGATGTCATCATCATTGGCGGCGGACCCGGCGGGTACAACGCGGCGATCCGCGCCA
>DATJRL010000216.1:0-5234 GCA_035504785.1 Caulobacteraceae bacterium | reverse complement strand
CCCCTACTATGGCGCGGCGACGCCGGCTCTTGACGTCACGCCCTATTTCGACGGCGTCACCTGCCCATCGGGGACCGGGCCTGCGGGTTCAGCGAGTTGCAACAACCCCAACAAGCTTGCGCCCGGCGTTGTGTCGATCGGCACCATCAACCCCACGACCGGCATCATGTCGCGTCCCCTCAACGGCGATACAGGCGCCGTCACGGGCGGCGCCGGCGTCGAATTCACGCCCACGAACGACATTTTCATGTACGCCCGTTACAGCCGCGGCTACGAGGCGATGAGTTTCAACGCCGGCTATATCAGCGCCAATCCTGAGACGAAGCCGGAGTTCCTCAATTCCTATGAAGTCGGCTACAAGGAAACGTTCGGCACCAAACTGCTGATCGACATGGCAATATTCTACTATGACTACGATCAGTTCCAGGTGCCGCTAAGCGTCAACGTCGGCGGTGTGACTTCGAGTCAGTTTATCAACGTGCCGAAGGCCGAGTCGACCGGCGTCGAACTGGAGGCCGACTGGACGCCCACCAAGGACTGGCTGATTTCGCTATCCTACTCCTATGACTACACATCAATCCTGACGGGTTGCTCCGGCACCGTGTCGGGAACAAACTTCATCGCGGCGCCCGGCGCGTTGTGCGTCGAGGACACGAACGATCCGGACGCCGTGCAGCCCCAGGCCCGTCCCTTCCCGGGACAGTCGCTTGTGAACTCGGCCGGAGCCGAGAATGTGCGGTTGCAGAGCGTTCAGGGCGACCCACTGCCTGACGCGCCGAGGAACAAGATCGCCCTGAATGCCGCCTACACTTGGCACTGGGAACCCGGGTCTTTCACCCTGTCTGGCCAGTTTATCTGGCGCGACACCCAAGACGGCACGGTGTTCAACCGGACGTATGACGACGCCCCGTCATGGGACGGCGTCAACATCCGCGGCCTGTGGAAGGGACCGGGCGACAAGTACGAGGTGATCGCCTACGTCGACAACGTCTTCAACTCGCTCCAGTACGAGGTGGGCGATGGCGGCGCCGGTCTTCTTGGCAACGCCACCAGCGCCACCGCCACTCAGGCTTGCACCGCGATGGCTTGCCCACGCGCGTTGTTGAACGAGGTGAACGTCTTCACCCTCGCTCCGCCGCGGACCTACGGCCTGGAGGTGCGTTACAAGTTCTTCTGATCGCGTCCCGCGAGAGGACCTGGAAGGGCGCGCCCTCGCCGGCGCGCCCTTTTCTCTTCCCCGGCGGGGGGACCTTTGCAAACTCCCCTCCCCCTTGCGGGGAGGGGTCGGGGTGGGGGTGCGAGCGCACCGCCTGCGGTCCAAGCTCGAAGAGTCCCGAGCAGGATCAACAACGACACCCCCATCCCCAACCCTTCCCCGCAAGGGGGAAGGGAGCTTTAGGGGCGCACTCCAGGAATTTCGCAACACGCCGGCACGGGGGAAGTGGCTGGAGGCGCCAGCGTCCCGACGAAGGGGTGATGAGGCGCCACTGCGCCCGAGAAATCGCTGGCGCGAGCAGCGGTTTTCGCTCCAGACTCCGTTCAACGACAAGAACGAGTTTGGGAGCGCGCCTGGTATGAAAGCATCGCCGCAGGGCCTGCACGCGCGGGATCCGTCAGGACGTGCGTCGGCGCCGCCCGCCAGGTTGCGCGCTCGATGAGCGTCGCATCCGGCGACAGGCCCCGCCTCGGGTGGATCACCCAGTCGCTCTATGGGGTCAGCGCGCTGGGGACGGCGGCCCGGGGCGGTCTCCTCGGCGGCGCGGTGCTGTTTTTCTACAACCGCATCCTGGGGCTCGAAGCCAGCGCGGTGAGCTTCGCCATGCTCGTCGCCCTGCTGATCGACGCCTTCTGGGATCCCGTCGTCGGGCAGATGTCGGACCACAGCCGCTCCCGGCTCGGCCGACGACATCCGTTCATCTACGCCGCGATCGTCCCCGCCTCGATCTGTTTCGCGCTGGTGTTCATGCCGCCGCTGCAGTGGGACGACGACGCCATCTTCCTCTACCTGCTCGCAACGCTGATCGCGGCGAGGGTGCTGGAGAGCCTGGTCGAGATTCCGATGACCTCGCTGCTGCCGGAGCTGTCGAGCGACTATGACCAGCGCACCAGCCTCTCCAGCTGGCGCTACGTCTTCATGGCCGTCGTCGGCCGCGTGATGTCGACCGTGCTCGCCTATGGCGTCTTCCTGAAGGGCACCAAGGCCCAGCCGTTCGGCCAGATGAACCTGGCGGGCTACGCCCCCTATGCAATCACCGTCGCGATAATTTCCATCGCGGTCACCCTGCTCTCGGCGCTCTCCACGCAGCGCTACGCGCCCTACCTGCACCAACCCCAGCAGGCGCGTCCGACCTTCGTTCAGATGGGCCGCGAGATCCTCGTAGCCGCCGGCAACCGCAACTTCTTGGCCCTGGCCCTTTCAGGCCTGATCTTCGGCATCGCCATCGGGATCACCGGCGGTCTGATGCTCTACTTCCGGACCGATTTCTGGGCCTTGCCGTCGAACTCGCTGCTTCAGCTGACCCTGTGGGCCATCCCCGGCGCGCTGGTCGGGGTGGTGATCGCCCCGCGCTGGGCCAAGTGGCTGGGCAAGAAGCGCGGCTGCCTGACCGTGTTCTTCGCGGCGATCTTCTCGACCACGGTCCCGATCACCCTCCGCCTGCTGGGCGTGATGCCGCCCAACAGTTCGCCCTGGGTGCTGCGGATCTTGATCGTCGACGAGTTCTTCACCGGCCTCCTCAGCTCGGTGGGTTTCGTCATCGTCACCTCGATGCTGGCCGACGTCGTCGAGGAGGTGCAGGTGAAGACCGGGCGGCGGTCCGAAGGGGTGCTGTTCGCCGCCGACTCGCTGCTGCGCAAGGTCACCAACAGCTTCGCGACCGCGCTGCCCGGCATCTTCCTCACCATCGTGCACTATCCGAGGTTCGCCAAGCCCGGCGAGGTGCCTCAGGCGATCCTGAACCACCTGGCGCTGCTCTACCTGCCGACGGTGACCATCCTCTATCTGTGCTCCACCAGCATGCTGATGCTCTACCGGATCGACCGCAGGCGGCACGAGGACAACCTCGAGCGCATCGCCCAGTCGGCGGAGCTCGCCGGCGAGGCCGACCAGGAACTCAACCCCCACCTCGCGCCGGACGTGGCCGGCGCCACCTGACGTATAGGCAGCGCCGTGAGCCAAGCCGCCAACGCGCCGCGCCTGTCGTTTGGGGTCAAGGTTTCCTACGGCCTTGGCGCCGTGGCGCAGGGCGTCGGCACCGTCGCGCTCTCCACCACCACCATCACCTTCTACCTCGTCGGCGTGGTCGGTATGCGCCCGGGCCTGGTGGGGCTGGTGATCATGTTGTCGCTGATCGTCGACGCCGTGGTCGACCCCGCCATAGGCCGCTTCTCCGACACCTTCCGTTCCGCCTGGGGCCGGCGCCACCCATTCATGTACGCTTCCGTGGTTCCGATCGGGCTGGCGACGGTCCTGCTGTGGTGGCGCCCGCCCGGACTCTCCGGCGACGCCATGGCCACCTACATCCTGGTCACACTGGTCGGGTTACGCCTCGCGGGCGGCGTCTACACCATCCCCAGCGACGCTCTCTCGCCCGAGCTGGCGCCGGACTACCATGAGCGCACGACCCTCATCGCCTATCGTTGGTTCTTCGGCCTTACCGCGGCGGCGGTGCTGGGCGTGGTTCTGGGCGTCGTCTTCCTGCGGCAGGACAAGAGCCATCCGCTGGGCCAGTACGATCCGCATGCCTACGCGGCGTTCGGAGTCACCGCCGCGGTTGTCGCCTGCGCCTCGATACTGGTCTCGGCCCTGGCCACGCACCGCTACATCCCTCGCCTAAGTCGAGCGCCGGCGCGGCGACAGAGCTTCGGCGACGCCGCCCGCGAGATCGCCGCCGTGCTATCCAATCGCTCGCTGCTCGCGGTGATGGCTTCGGGCTTGATCTCCGGCGTCGCCAGCGGCGTCAGCGCCACGCTCACCAGTTTCATGAATTACTACTTTTGGGGATTGTCCCCACAGCAGGCGGCGCTGATCGGCGTTCTCGCCGCGCCGGCGGCGATCCTCGGCATCGTGGTCGCGCCTTTCCTGTCGCGGGCGCTGGACAAGAAGCGGACCATGTTGACCGTGTTCGCGCTGTCGATCTTCACGGGCGTCATCCCGGTGGCGCTGCGGCTGCTCGGGCTCGCGCCGCACAACGGCTCCGTCTGGATCATCGTGATCCTGGCGTCGGACCTGATGGTTGCGGGCGCGCTCGGCCTGATCGGCTTCGTGATCATCGGCTCCATGGTCGCTGATGTGGTCGAAGACAGCGCCGTGAAGAGCGGGGTGCGTTCCGAGGGCCTGCTGTTCGCCGCCAACGGACTGCTCCCGAAGGTGACAACTGGCCTCGGCAGTCTGGTCGGCGGCCTGATGCTGGAAGCCGTGCACTTCCACGTGCGGGTCGGTCCGAGCGGTGTGCACACCGTCGACCCGGCGACGATGCGCAACCTGGCGCTGATGGCGATGCCGGCCGGCGCCCTGTTGAACTCGATGGCGGTCGCGGTGCTGGGTTTCTACCGCATCGACCGCGGCTCCCACGAAGCGAACCTCGAGGCGCTGCGTCTGGCGACGATGGTCGGCGACCCGCCCACCCTGCCGGGCGGAGGGCCGCTGGTGGAGCCCGACGCCTTCAGCCCGAAAGTGTGACGCGGGGCCTCGTGGCAAATCGCCGCCAAGGCGGCTTTCCATCGCCCTGGCGATCATCTATCGCCGTTACGATATGTCGATGAGCATTTTGATGAATCGGTTGTGGGATCAGGTGGCGCTGGAATTTCAGGCGCGGATCGGCCGGCCGCTTCTCGGTCGCGGCGAGTAGGGACGTGGACGGAGAGGTTTCCAGGCCAACCCCCGGCCCGGGGCCGGGGTCCCCTGGCGCGTCCGGCGCTGGGAGGGGCGGCGGCATGCGCCCGGGCATGCGCCCCGGCATGGGTCCGCCGGGCGGCATGCGCGGCCCAGGCGGGCGCTATGGCGGTCGCAATCTCACCGAGGGTCCGATCGCCTCGACGCTGGTGATATTCGCCCTGCCGATTCTGGGCGGCAACGTGCTTCAGTCGCTGAACGCCACGGCCAATCAGTTCTGGATCGCCCACATGCTGGGCGCCACCGACATCACCGCGGTCGGCAACGCCAACAGCGTCATGTTCCTGATGCAGAGCGCCATCATGGGCGCGACCATGGCCGCCAACATCCTGATCGCGCA
>DATJRL010000215.1:0-16215 GCA_035504785.1 Caulobacteraceae bacterium | reverse complement strand
GCAGCACGACGATCACGAGACCAACCAGCGTCCGCCACGTACGCCGCGGCCTGGACCGTGGCCGCGTCGATGCGCCCGCGATTGGCTGGATGTTTTGGCTCATCCGGGCTCCAAGATGACTGTTTGCCGGGAGGTCAGCGGTTCAATCCGCGCGCAGCGGCCACCGCGTCAAGTCTCGCGTGGCAATCCAACGGCAAGATGACGAACCGCTACCGTGTCGCAACAATACGGACGGGCGCCCCTTGGCGGGCGGCCGGCATGTGTCAAACGGCTGTTCGTAAGACTGGCCTTGGGGCGACGAGCGCACTAGAGTGGCGCGGCTAACGTTCCGCACCCGCGAGTCGACGGCCGTTTGGCCGCCCCGTCGGGCCTACGACGGGGCGCTCTGGAGGCAATAGAGGGTGATTTAGGTTGGAGCCTACGAACACCGAGGCGCCAGAGTACTTCCATAAGGTCGTCGATTGTCAGTGGGCGTGCCCGTCGCATACGCCGGTGCCGGAATACATCCGGCTCATCGCCGAGGGACGCTACTCCGACGCCTACATGATCAACTGGAAGTCCAACGTCTTTCCGGGAATTCTCGGACGGACGTGTGACAGACCGTGCGAGCCCGCCTGCCGGCGCGGCCGGGTCGAGGACGAGCCGGTGGCGATCTGTCGCCTGAAGCGCGTCGCCGCCGACAACAAGGACGACATCAAGGCGCGGCTCCCGAGTCCCGCCGGGCGCAGCAACGGCAAGCGCATTGTCCTCGTGGGCGCGGGTCCGGCCTCGCTCACCGTGGCCCGCGATCTCGCGCCGCTCGGCTACGAGCTCACCATTATCGACGCCGATCCCAATCCCGGCGGCATGATCCGCAGCCAGATCCCGCGCTTCCGCCTGCCGGAGTCGGTGATCGACGAGGAGGTGGGCTACATCACCGGCCTCGGCATGACGTTGCGCCAGGGCGAGCGGGTGGAGAGCCTGAAGGCGTTGCTGGCCGAGGGCTACGACGCGGTCTTCGTCGGGTCCGGCGCGCCCCGCGGCCGCGAACTCGACATTCCCGGACGCCAGGAAGCGAAGGCGCACATCCACATCGGCATCGACTGGCTCTCGTCGGTCTCGTTCGGCCATGTCGACAAGATCGGCAAGCGGGTCATCGTGCTCGGCGGCGGCAACACCGCCATGGACTGCTGCCGCACCTCGCGCCGCCTCGGCGGCGAGGACGTGAAGGTGATCGTCCGATCCGGCTTCGAGGAAATGAAGGCGTCTCCCTGGGAGAAGGAGGACGCGATGCACGAGGACATTCCGATCCTCAACTTCCTCGTTCCCACGGCGTTCACCCACGACGACGGCAGGCTGACCGGCGTCACTTTCCAGAGGGTCGCGGCCTCCTACGACGACAAGGGCCGGCGCTCGCTGCTGCCTACCGCCGAGCCGGACGAGCACTACGAGTGCGACGACGTACTGGTGGCCGTCGGCCAGGAAAACGCCTTCCCCTGGATCGAGCGCGACATCGGCGTCGAGTTCGACAAATGGGACATGCCGGTGGTCAACGAGATCACCATGGGCTCGACCCATCCGAAGGTGTTCTTCGGCGGCGACTCCGCGTTCGGCCCGAAGAACATCATCTGGGCCGTGGCCCACGGTCATGAGGCGGCCGTCTCCATCCACAAGCTCTGCCAGGGCGAGGACGTCACGGATCGCCCCCCGCCCGGCGTGACGCTCACCTCGCAGAAGATGGGCATCCACGAGTGGAGCTACGACAACGACATTTCCAACGACCTGCGCCATCGCGTGCCGCTGCGCGACAAGGCCGAGGCGCTGGGCAACGTGAAGCTGGAGGTGGAGCTCGGGTTCGACCGCGGTCTCGGCTACCAGGAGGCGCAGCGTTGCCTCAACTGCGACGCCCAGACGGTGTTCACCACCCCGCTCTGCATCGAGTGCGACGCCTGCGTCGATATCTGCCCGGTCGACTGCATCACCTTCACCGACAACGGGGAGGAAGCCGACCTGCGACAGCGTCTGAAGGCGCCGGCGCTCAACATCACCCAGGACCTCTACGTTTCCTCCACCCTCCCGACCGGCCGGGTGATGGTGAAGGACGAGGACGTCTGCCTGCACTGCGGCCTCTGCGCCGAGCGCTGCCCGACAGGCGCCTGGGACATGAGGAAGTTCCTGTTGGAAGTCACGCAAGCCGAAGGCGTCGGGCCGGCGCCGACGAGGATCGCCGCGGAATGAGCGTACGGGACGATTGCTCCTCACCCGCACAGCGGGGGAGGAGGACCATGCGAAGCATGGTGGAGGGGGCCTACGTTGCGTTCGAAGGTCGCCCCCTCCGTCGCGCGGAGCCTGTCCTCGGGCCGACCTCCGGTCGGACCCGGGGGCGCGCCACCTCCCCCGCTTTGCGGGTGAGGAGCGGGATGTTCACATGACCCTGGCCGCCGTCAACGACTTCGTGGTCAAGTTCGCCAACGTGAACGGCTCGGGGTCGGCCAGCGCGAACGGGATGTTCGCCAAGTCGATCCTGCGCATGGGCGTGCCGGTGGCGGCGCGCAACATCTTCCCGTCGAACATCCAGGGCCTGCCGACCTGGTACGAGGTGCGGATCTCCGAGGCCGGACACCTCGGCCGTCGCGGCGGCGTCGACCTGATGGTGGCGATGAACCCGCAGACCTGGGACCAGGACGTCGCCTCGATCGAGCCGGGCGGCTACCTGTTCTACGACTCGACCAAGCCGCTGCCGCCATCGAGGTTCCGGACCGACATCGAAGTGATCGGCCTGCCGCTCACCGCCATCTGCAACGCCGCCTACACGGATCCCCGCCAGCGGCAGCTGTTCAAGAACATCATCTACGTCGGGGCGCTCGCCTACCTGATCGGCATCGAGGAGAGCGTGCTCGAGGTGCTGGTGCGCGAGGAGTTCGGCTCGAAGGTCGCGCTCATCGACTCCAACCTGAAGGCGCTCGCCATGGGCCGCGACGCCGCCAAGGAGCGCCTGAAGCCGATCGGGCTTCGCATGCGCCGCTCCGACAAGGTCGGCGACCGAATCTACGTCGAGGGCAACAACGCCGCGGCGCTCGGCGCGGTGTATGGCGGGGCGACCGTCTGCGCCTGGTATCCGATCACGCCGTCGACGTCGCTGGCCGAGGCCTTCACCGCGCATTGCCAGAAGCTGCGCACCGACCCGAAGACCGGCGAGGCCAAGTTCGCGGTGATCCAGGGCGAGGATGAGATCGCCTCGATCGGGATCGTGGTCGGCGCCGGCTGGAACGGCGCGCGGGCCTTCACCTGCACCTCCGGCCCGGGCATCTCGCTGATGCAGGAGTTCATCGGCCTCTCCTATTTCGCCGAGATCCCGGCGGTGATCTTCGACGTGCAGCGCGGCGGGCCGTCCACCGGCATGCCGACCCGGACGCAGCAATCGGACATCCTGCTCGCCGCCTACGCCAGCCACGGCGACACCAAGCACCCGCTGCTGTTCCCCGAGGATCCGGCCGAGTGCTTCGAGTTCGGCGCCCTGGCCTTCGACCTCTCCGACCGGCTGCAGAGCACGGTCTTCGTCATGCTCGACCTCGACATCGGCATGAACGAGTGGCTGTGCCGGCCCTTCGTCTGGGACGACGCCCGCAAGCTCGATCGCGGCAAGGTGATGAGCCGGGAGGACCTGGACGCCGGCAAGGTGTTCGGCCGCTACCTGGACGTCGACGGCGACGGCATCCCCTACCGCACCCTGCCCGGCGTGCACCCCGACAGAGGCGCCTATTTCACCCGCGGCACGTCCCGCGATCCCTATGCGCGCTACAGCGAGGAGGGTCCGGTCTACGTCGCCAACATGCAGCGGCTGCTGGAGAAGTTCGAGACGGCGAAGACGCTGATCCCGGCGGCGGTGGCGCGGCCGGCCAAGCGCCGTACGCCGCACGGCGTCATCTATTTCGGCTCGACCACGCCCGCGATGCACGAGTCGCTGGAGATCCTGGAGGGGCAAGGCGCGCACGTCGACGGTCTGCGCGTCCGCGGCTTCCCGTTCGGCGACGAGGTGATGGCGTTCATCGAAGCCCACGAGACGGTGTTCGTTGTCGAGCAGAACCGCGACGCGCAACTGCGGACCTTGCTGATGGTCGAGGGCGGCGTCGATCCGGCCAAGCTCGTGCCCATCCTGGGCTACGACGGCTCTCCGATCACGGCCCGTTTCATCACCGACGAGATTTCCCGGCGCATTCAGGGCCTCACCCACACCCCGGTTCCGCAGGTGGCCGAATGAGCACGATCATATTCCGCTCCTCACCCGCGCAACGGAGCATGGTGGAGGGGGCAACCGCCCAACGCCCCCTCCGTCGCGCTCCGCGCGACACCTCCCCCGCGTCGCTGCGCTTGCGGGTGAGGAGAGATCAATCATGACCTACATCACCAAACCCCGGTTGCATCACCCGCTGCTGAAGCCCAACGGCCTCGGGTTCACCCGCCGCGATTACGAGGGGAAGGTCTCGACGCTGTGCGCCGGTTGCGGCCACGACTCGATCTCGGCGGCCATCATCCAGGCCTGCTACGAGATCGACCTGCCGCCGCACCGCCTGGCCAAGCTTTCGGGCATCGGCTGCTCGTCGAAGACTCCCGACTATTTCCTTGGCAACTCGCACGGGTTCAATTCCGTACACGGACGGATGCCGTCCGTGCTCACCGGCGCCAACGTGGCCAATCGCGAACTGATCTACCTGGGCGTCTCCGGCGATGGCGACTCCGCGTCGATCGGCCTCGGCCAGTTCGCCCACTCGATCCGGCGCGGCGTCAACATGACCTACATCGTCGAGAACAACGGCGTGTACGGGCTGACCAAGGGCCAATTCTCGGCCACCTCCGACCCGGGCTCGAAGTCGAAGCGCGGCGTGGTCAACCACGACCAGTCGATCGACCTGGTGGGTCTGGCGCTGCAGCTCGGCGCCACCTACGTCGCCCGCAGCTTCTCCGGCGACAAGGACCAGCTGGTGCCGCTGATCAAGGGCGCGCTGAGCCACAACGGCGCGGCCTTCATCGACGTCCTCAGCCCCTGCGTGCAATTCAACAACCATGTCGGCTCGACGAAGAGCTTCGACTATGTGCGCGAGCACAATGCGGCCATGAACCGGCTCGACTTCGTCGAGCCGCGGGCCGAGATCACCGTCTCCTACGCGCCCGGCGAGGTCGAGGTGGTGACGCAGCACGACGGCTCGGTGCTGAGGCTGCGCAAGTTGGCGCCGGACTTCGACCCGACCGATCGCATCACCGCGATCAGCCACCTGCAGCTGCACCAGGCGCGGGGCGAAATCGTTACGGGACTGCTGTTCGTCGACCCCGAGGCGCACGACCTGCACGATCACCTCGGCACTGTCGCTAAGCCGCTGAATCAACTGGGCGATGCGGACTTGATCCCGGGCTCCAAGGCGCTTGCTGTAATCAACGACTCACTGCGTTAGCAAAAGACCTGGGGTTGGGAACGAGGCTTGCAGGAGCATCGTTCCTGAGCTTCAAGGCGAAACGATGGGCGAGGCGATGCGGGACGGGGACGTGACGGCGGCGAAACCGATTCCGGGACTCTATCCTGCGCCGACGAGGCATAAGCGCCTGATCGAGTGGGTGGCCGAGATGGCGGCGCTCACCAAACCCGACCGGGTCTGCTGGTGCGACGGGTCGCAGGCCGAGTGGGACCGGTTGACTGGCGAAATGGTTCAGTCTGGCACGCTGAAACGGCTGAATCCGGCCAAGCGCCCGAACTCCTTCTACGCCGCCTCCGACCCCAAGGACGTGGCGCGCGTCGAAAGCCGCACCTTCATCTGCTCGAATGACCCCGCCGACGCCGGCCCCACCAACAACTGGCTCGACCCGGCCGAGATGCGCGCCGACCTGATGGGCCTCTTCGACGGCGCCATGCGCGGCCGCACCATGTACGTCGTGCCGTTCTGCATGGGCCCCCTCGGCTCGAAGATCAGCGCCCTCGGCGTCGAGATCACCGACAGCCCCTACGTCGTCGTCTCGATGCGGATCATGACCCGCATGGGCAAGCCGGCGTTGGATGCGCTGGGCGAAACCGGGTTCTTCGTTCCGGCGGTTCATTCGGTCGGCAAGCCGCTGGCGCCGGGGGAAAACGATGTTCCGTGGCCGTGCAACGACATCAAGTACATCGTGCACTTCCCGGAGGAGCGCGAGATCTGGTCCTACGGCTCCGGCTACGGCGGCAACGCTCTCCTGGGCAAGAAGTGCTACGCCCTGCGCATAGCCTCGGTGATGGCCCGGGACGAAGGCTGGCTCGCCGAGCACATGCTGATCCTGAAGCTCACCTCGCCGCAGGGACGCTCGCACTTCATCGCCGCCGCCTTCCCCAGCGCCTGCGGCAAGACCAACCTCGCCATGTTGCAGCCGACGCTGCCCGGCTGGAAGGCCGAGACGGTGGGCGACGACATCTGCTGGATGCGGTTCGGCGACGACGGCCGGCTCTACGCCATCAACCCCGAGGCGGGTTTCTTCGGCGTGGCGCCCGGCACCGGCCTGAAGACCAACGCCAACGCCATCGCGGCGCTGTCGGAGAACGCCATCTTCACCAACGTCGCGCTGACGCCGGACGGCGACGTCTGGTGGGAAGGCCTCACCGACGAGGCGCCCGAGGGGCTCACCGACTGGCGGGGCCGGGCCTGGTCGCCGGCGAGTGGAGAGCCGGCCGCTCACCCCAACGCCCGCTTCACGGCGCCTTGCGGCCAATGCCCCGTGATCGCGCCCGAGTGGGAAGACCCGGCCGGCGTGCCGATCTCCGCCATCCTGTTCGGCGGCCGCCGCGCCAGCGCCGTGCCCCTCGTCACCGAGGCGTTCGACTGGAGCCACGGCGTCTTCCTGGCCGCCAATGTCGCCTCCGAGGGCACCGCAGCGGCCGAGACCAAGGTCGGCGAACTGCGGCGCGATCCCTTCGCCATGCTGCCCTTTTGCGGCTACAACATGGGCGACTACTTCCAGCATTGGCTCGACCTGGGCGCCAAGGCGGATCCCGCCAAACTGCCCCGGATTTATTCGGTCAACTGGTTCCGCAAGGACGCGGCCGGCAAGTTCGTCTGGCCCGGCTATGGCGACAACGTCCGGGTGCTGAAGTGGATCGTCGGACGTCTGGAGGGGGACGCCGCCGCGGAGGACACGCCGATCGGCCGTGTGCCGGCCGAAGGCGCGCTCGACGTCTCCGGCCTGTCGATCACCGCCCAGGCGCTGCAGCTGCTGCGTAACGTCGACCGCGCCGTCTGGCGCGAAGAGGCGGCGTTGATCCCCGCGTTCTACGAGACATTCGGCGATCGCTTGCCGGCCGTCCTCAGGGCCCAGCACGCCGCGCTATTGGAGCGGCTCGGCCGAGGCGACTCCGCCAACGACGCGGCCCGGCCCAGGCTGGCGCTCTCGGCCTGACGCGGGTCAGCGTTCGCGTTCGTCGATCTTCGGCGCCCCGGGACGACGTCTTGCGCCCCCGTATCGGCGTGCCGTCCCGGCCGCGGCGGCCGCGTGATCCCCGGCCGAGCGCGCGCGAAAGTCCCGTCTCGCCTTTCTCCAGCCGCCGTACTATGGGAATGTGGATTACTATTTCGAACGCTTGTTTGGGAGGATCGCGCCTATGCGTGAAGCAGTTGTCGTTTCCTATGCCCGCACCGGTCTAGCCAAGGCCGCCCGCGGCGGTTTCAACATAACGCCCACCGTCTCGATGGCCGCGCACGCCGTGAAGCACGCGGTGGCCAAAGCGGGCGTCGAGAAGGAAGCGGTCGAAGACTGCTTCATGGGCAATGTGGCGCACGGCGCCCAGAACCTCGGCCGCAACGCCGCGCTGCTGGCGGGCCTGCCGATCACCACCGCCGGCGTCACCATCAACCGCTTCTGCTCCTCCGGCCTGCAGTCGATCGCCATGGCGTCGCGCTACATCATGGATGACGGCGCCGACGTGGTCGTCGCCGGCGGCGTGGAGTCGATCTCGTTCCCCGGCGGCGGCGGCGCGCGCGAGAACTACGACCCTGAACTGTTGAAGATCGCCCCGGCGATTCACATGGCGATGATCGACACCGCCGACATCGTCGCCGAACGCTACAAAGTCTCGCGCGAGTACCAGGACGAGTATTCGCTGGAATCGCAGCGGCGCATGGCCGCCGCGCAGCAGGCCGGCAAGTTCAAGGACGAAATCGTCCCCATGAAGACCAAGATGAAGGTGGTCAACAAGGAGACGAAGGAAGAGAGCATCGTCGACTACGTGGTCGACCGGGACGAGTGCAATCGTCCCGACACGACGATGGAAGGCCTCGCCAAGCTCGAGCCGGTGAAGGGCCCGGGCAAGTACATCACCGCCGGCAACGCCTCGCAGCTCTCCGACGGCGCCGCCGCCGTGGTGCTGATGGAAGCCAAGGAAGCGGAACGCCGCGGCCTGAAGCCGATGGGCCGTTTCATGGGCTGGGCCGTCGCCGGCTGCGAGCCCGACGAGATGGGCATCGGCCCGGTGTTCGCCGTGCCGCGTCTCCTGGAGCGCCACGGGCTGAAGGTCGACGACATCGACCTGTGGGAGCTGAACGAAGCCTTCGCTTCGCAGTGCCTCTACAGCCGCGACACGCTCGGCATCGACCCCGAGAAGTACAACGTCAACGGCGGCTCCATCGCCATCGGCCACCCGTTCGGCATGACCGGCGCGCGCCTGACCGGCCATATCCTGCAGGAGATGCGCCGGCGCGGGAAAGGCAAATACGGAGTCGTAACCATGTGCATCGGCGGCGGCCAAGGCGGCGCGGGCCTCTTCGAGGTCTACCACTGAAGCCTGACGCTCCGATCGTCTGAAGACCAAGGGGTCGCTTCGGCGGCCCCTTTTTCTTGCCCGCCGTTCGCGCCGGTGATCCAGCCACTCCCTCGCTTCGCGAGGTTCGGGCCGCTTTTCCCCGCAGGGGGAAGGGTTCCTAACGGGTCTCAGCCCGCTTTAGAGACGCCTTGGGTCTCCGGGGACGGCGCGGCCGCCTTCGAGCCAGGCTTGCAGGGCCGGACCGACCCGTTGCGGCGCGAGCTCGGTGTAGAGGGCCTGGTTGGCGTCGGTGAGGACGTCTCGCCAGGCGCCCAGGCGGGCCGTGTCGAAGAAGGCGCGGTTGGAGGTCCATTCGCCGAGGTGCGCGCCGGGCGCGGTGTCGTCGGCGTGGGCGGCCATGGCGCGGAAGCCGGCGGCGTCCAGCAACGGCGGCCAGTCGGTCTCGGCGACCTCCACTCCCAAGGCGGTCGCCAGACGGCGCATCTCCGCAGCCAGGTCGAGCGTGAGGTCGCGGTAGTGGGTGAAATGCACGTTCGGCAGGCCGCGGAAGCGCCAGAAGGCGCGGGCGGTCGCGAACACCGAGCCGGTGGGAAATCCATCCTCCACCCAGCCCTGAATCGGCTGGGTCATCCACACCGGAAAGAAGGCGTTGGGGTCCGCTGGGAAGGCGAAGCCGTCGGGCGCGCCGATCCGCCGGCGCACCGCCTCCATGGTGGCGGCGGAGATGTTGGCCATGGCCGCCATCATCGACAGGAAGGCGTCGCGCACATCGCGGCCACAGAAGACGTAGTCGACGTCGTCGAAGTAAGGCAGGCCGTCGAGCGGCGTATGGGTCTTGATCACCCGCCGCCACGGCTGCCGCTCCAGGCCGTCGATCACCGCCTCGATCGGCTCGGATACCCGATCGAGCCAGGGCGAGAGGCGGGTCAGCGGGCGCGGCAAGGCGGGGCCGTGGATGAGGAGGGCGCAGATCATCTGCGTCCAAGTGGTCCCGCACTTCGGCGCCGTCGCGACGATGACGTCGCCGGCGCGCGGCCGATAGGCGTCCCAGCGTCCGCTATCGGCGACGGCGGTTTCATAGCGATGCGCTCGCGTCGGGCGCGCCGAAGCGTCCATGCCGCGCCCCTTCAGACGCGCCTCCGACGCAAACGCGCCTAAAGCGCCTCGACCACGACGGCGGTTCCGTAGGCGAGCACCTCGGTGATGCCCTCCATGATCTCGTTGGCGTCGTACCGCATGGCGACCACGGCGTTGGCGCCGGCCGCCTGGGCGTGCTCGCACAGGTGATCGTACGCTTCCTGCCGCGCCGTCTCGGCCAGGCTGACGTAAACGGTAAGCTTGCCGCCGAACAACGACTGGATGCCGCCCGCGAAGTTGCCGATTGCGTTCCTGGAGCGGACGGTGATGCCGCGCACCAGCCCGATGCTCTTGACGATCCGGTGCCCGGGCAGGTCGTTGGTGGTCGTGACAATCATGTCGGGTCCTTTCGCATGGCCGCCCGAGACCTTAGCTTGGGAGGGAGTGATGGCAAAAGGCGTTGGACAGGGCGTCTCGCATCTGATGCGGCGAAGCTCCGACAGCGAATGGGAGGCGCGGTGGACGACGATCAGGCATTAGACGGCGACATGTCGGGCAGCGACTACGACCTCCGCTCTATCCGCGCGCGCATCGCCGGCACGCCGCTGCCGTCGGCGGATTCGCCGGCGCCGGCGGAGCACCCGCCCTCCCAGGCCGAGGCCGAGGCGGCGGTGCGGACGTTGATCCGTTGGGCCGGCGACGATCCCGAGCGCGAGGGCTTGCGGGACACGCCGGGCCGGGTGGTGCGGTCCTATCGCGAGCTCTTCGCCGGCTACGAGGTCGATCCGCGCGACTATCTGAAGCGCACGTTCGAGGAAGTCGGCGGCTACGACGAGCTGGTGGTGATGCGCGACATCCGCTTCGTCAGCTTCTGCGAGCATCACATGCTGCCGATCATCGGTCGCGCCCATGTCGGCTACCTGCCGCGCAATCGGGTGGTCGGCATCTCCAAGCTGGCGAGGGTGGTGAACGGCTACGCCAGGCGGCTGCAGATCCAGGAAAAGATGACCGCCGACATCGCCACCTGCATCCAGGAGGTGCTGCAGCCGCTCGGCGTCGGCGTCGTGGTCGAGGCCGAGCACAGCTGCATGACCATGCGCGGCGTCAACTCGCCCGGCGCGCTGCTCAGCACCAGCCACCTGATCGGCGTGCTGCGCGACGACGCCCGCACCCGCGAAGAGTTCTTGCGCCTGGTGTGGGGCAAGTAGCCGTGCCGCTTTGCCTTTACTGATCGGTTCTTGATCCCGTCACCCCGGCCCAGCGCAGCGGAGAGCCGGGGCCTGAAGAGCCGGTTTCCAGACGAACTCCAGCTTGGCGTCGGCCCGTCCGGCCCTGGCCCAGCGCGTCCTGGCCGACGCTTGGCCGGGGTGACGAGTGAGGGTTGCCCTCCTAGAAGAACGAGAAGCCCGAGGCCGTCGGGCCGCCCCGGGGGTTGCGCGTGGACACGTCCGAAACCATCGAACAGGCGGAAGCGGAGCTCGCCCCGCCGACCGACCTCGCGGAAGCGGAGGCCGAGTACGAGCGCTTCGTATGGGACAACCTCCCGCGCAACTTCGCCGGCCACTTCATGCACGGCATGCTGGGGATGACCGGCTTCCGCATCTTCAACGCGGCGACCTTCCTGCCGGCGTATCTGCACCTCGTCACCGGGTCGAACGTGCTGGTGGGCCTCGGCCAATCGCTGCAGAACTTTGGCGGCATCCTTTCGCCCATTGTCGGCGCCTCGCAGGTGGAGCACCGCAAGAAGGTGCTGCCGGTCTCGATGTGGATGGGCGCGCTGATGCGCGTGCAGATCGTCGCGATCGCCTTGGCGGCCTGGTTCCTGAAAGGGGCGCCGCTGATCGTCGGGGTCATGGTGTGCCTTTTCCTGATGGGCGTCTTCCAAGGCGCGCAGGGCGTCGCATTCCAGATGTTGCTGGCGAAGGTGATACCCACCCGTCGCCGGGGCCTGCTGCAGTCGCTGCGCAATTTCTTCGGCGGCGGCGTTTCCGCCGGGCTGGCCTGGTTCGCCGGGACCTATCTGATCGGCAGGAACGTGTTCGGCAACGGCTACGCCACCACCTTCGTGCTGGCGGCGATCCTCACCAGCCTCGGCCTCACCGCGCTCGCCCTGCTGATGCGCGAGCCGGAGCCGCCGACCGTCAAGCCGCGCGCCCGCACCTGGGACCGCATGCGCGAGTTCCCGGACCTGCTGCGCGCCGACCGCGGCTATTTCTACTTCATGATCGCCCAGACCTGCGCGACAGCGGGCCGGATCGGCGTCCCGTTCTATGTGCTCTTCGCCGCGCATGTGATGCCGATCACCGGCCCGCACGGGGGCGCCAACCTCGGCCTGATGAGCCTGATGCTGTTCGGCGGCGACAGTAGCTCCAATCTGGTCTGGGGCCAGCTCGGAGACCGCCTGGGCTTCCGCGCGTCCTTCATCGGCTCGATGAGCCTCTGGATCGCGGCCACGGTGCTGCTGCTGCTGTCGCCCGCGCCGCTCGGCGTGTTGCTGGCGTTCGCCGGGCTGGGCGCGGCCCAGGCGGGCTTCCAGATGTCCAGCCAGACCATGGTGCTGGAGTTCGGCTCCCGCGACGACGTGCCGATGCGCCTAGGGCTCTCGCAGACCGCGCAGGGACTGATGAACACCGTGGGTCCCCTGGCGGGCGGCGTCATCGCGTGGCTGGTCGGCTACGCGCCGGTGTTCGTCGTCTCGCTAGTGTTCGAGGCGATCGCGCTCGGCCTGCTGATCTTCGTGGTGGACGAGCCGAGGTATCGCCGGCGGGATGTTTAGCTGGAGCACGCTGAAGTTCGACGGCATGAGCCCGTCACCCCGGACAAGCCCCCGACTTCATCGGGGGCGCTGATCCGGGGCCGGAAGCGCCGCCGCCGAGCTGGAGTTCGTCTAGGAACCGGAAGGTCCGGCCCCGGATCGGCCTTGCAGGCCGTCCGGGGTGACGGAGAAAGCCAACTCAACACGCTCTAAGACCGGCACTCAGTATCCGCTCTTCCGCGCGAAGGCGGGGACCCAGGAGAGAAAAAGCCCAAGCCCCCGCTTTCGCGGGGAGAGCGGAGATCAGGCCCCGCCCTGGATCGGCGGCTTGAACAATCCCGCCGGCGAGGCGGTGAAGACTTCGACGCCGGTCTCCGTGACGCCCACCGAGTGCTCGCACTGGGCCGAGAGCGACTTGTCGCGGGTGACGGCCGTCCAGCCGTCGGCCAGAACCTTCACGTGGTGCCTGCCGAGATTCACCATCGGCTCAACGGTGAAGAACATCCCCGGCCGCAGCTCCGGCCCCGTGCCCGGCGAGCCGTAGTGCAGCACGTTGGGCGCGTCGTGGAAGACGCGGCCGACGCCGTGGCCACAGAAGTCCTTCACGACGCTGCAGCGCTGGGCCTCGACGTAGGTCTGGATGGCGTGGCCGACGTCGCCGAGCCGCGCCCCTGGCTTCACCTTGGCGAGGCCGCGGGCCAGGCCCTCATAAGTCACGTCCACCAGCCGCCGCGCTCGCGCGGGAACCTCGCCGACGCCGTACATGCGCGAGGTGTCGCCGTGCCAGCCGTCGACGATCACGGTCACGTCGATATTGGCGATGTCGCCCTCGCGCAGCGTCCGCTCGCCGGGAATGCCGTGGCAGACCACGTGGTTTGGCGAAATGCAGACGGTGTGGGAGTAGCCCTTGTAGAACAGGCAGGCGGGCAAGGCGCCGTGGTCGAGGGTGAACTCGCGCGCCAAGGTGTCCAGCCGCTCGGTGGAGACGCCGGGGACCACGTACGGAACCAGCATGTCGAGGCACTCGGCCGCGATCCGGCCGGCCCGGCGCATTCCTTCGAAGTCCTCCGCGCGGTGGATCTTTATCTCGCCGGTGCGGGTTTCGGCTTCGATGACGTCGTCGACAAAGGCCATGCTTTATCAGCTCTCGTGCTTCGGGTTCGCGTCCCGCCAGGGAATGCGACGGGCGATGCGAACCGCTTCCGGGCTTATGTCGCAACCATAGCACAGAACTTCAACTCCGGCGGCCGCCGCGACGTCGAGGCCCGTTGCGTAAGTCGGATCGAGGTCGGCGCAGGCGGCGAAATGGTCGCAATCGGTGCGCTGGATCACGAAGAGCTGCACCGCGCGATGGCCCTCGGTGACCATCGCCGCCAACTCCCGCAAGTGCTTCGACGAGCGCGCGGCGACGCAGTCGGGGAACTCGGCCAGCGTCCCTTCCCGGCGCAGGTGCACGTTCTTCACCTCGACATAGCAGTCGGGCCGCTCCGGGTGGGTGAGCAGGAAGTCGACCCGGCTCGCGGCGCCGAATTTCACCTCCGGTCGGTGGGCGGCGTAGCCCGCGAGCTCCGGGATGGCGCCCCCGGCCAGCGCTTCGGCGACCAGGCGGTTGGGATGCATGGTGTTGATCCCCACCAGGCCGCCGTCGACCTCCACCAGCTCGAGCGTCCACGCCAGCTTGCGTTTGGGATTGTCGGATCGCGACAGCCAGCACGGCAGGCCGGGCGCGTCGAGCCCCAGCATCGCGCCAGGGTTCGGGCAGTGCGCGGTCAGCGCCTCGCCCGAGTCCAGGATCACGTCGGCGAAGAAGCGCTTGTAGCGACTGACCAAGCGGCCACGCGCCATTGGTTGCGGCAATTGCATCGCTCGGAAATAGTCGAGTTGGGGCCAATAGGGGAGGCGGGCGCGTCGTGTGGGACGACTTCACTTTCTGGGGGTACGAGAACCTCTTGTTCCCCCTGCTTCCCCTCGCCTTCGCCTGGGCCGCGCTAAGATATTGGCGCGCCCCGATCACGGTGGTCGCGATGTTCGGTGACGGCGGTCTGATGTTCTACGCGGCAAGCCTGGGGATCGGTTTGGCGCTCGACGCACTGAAAGACGTCGAGTTGAAGACGCCAAGAGGGACGGTCGGCGCCGACAATGCGATGATCTTTGTCGGCTTCGGCCTCGCGGTGCTCGCCTCGGTGATCTTCGGCATGATCGCCCTTGCTAGAGCCGATCCCTCTAGCACGACGAGCGGTCGCTACGATCAGCGACTGCTCTCGACCTGGTCCTGGCAAGCCGGTGTGCTGGTTGCTATCTTCTCCACAGGCCTTCGGGCCTTTAACGGACTTTTCTGATGGCCGACGCCAAAACTCTCCCAGCCGACGCCGCCCGACGCCTCAGTGTCGAAGGCGTGATTGTCGGCGCGCTATGGTCCATGGCGGCGCTCGGCATCGCCGGTCTAGCGGCCAGCGCACTGATCCGCTTTGACGATGTCGGAGTTCCGGCGCAGCCGGTATTGCTCGGCGCCATGTCCGCCGCCGCAGCCGCCGGCGGCTTCCTGGGCTACCGCAGCGGAGCTCGGCGTGGCCGCTAGTTCCGAGCGGGTCACGACGGCGGTGCTGATCATCGGCGACGAGATTCTCTCGGGCCGGACGCAGGACACCAACCTCAACTTCATCGCCAAGCACCTCGCGACCTACGGCGTCGATCTCGCCGAGGCGCGGGTGGTGCCGGACATCAAGGAAGAGATCATCGCGGCGCTGAACGCCCTGCGCAGCCGCTACGACTACGTGATCACCACCGGCGGCATCGGTCCCACCCACGACGACATCACCGCCGACAGCGTCGCCGAGGCCTTCGGGGTCAAGCTCTACGAACACCCGGAGATCCTGGCGATGATGCAGGCCCGCTGGCAGGGCGAACTGAATGCCGCGCGGCGGCGGATGGCGCGGGTGCCGGAAGGCGGCACGCTGGTCAGGAACGGCGTGCAGGGCCCGCCCGGCTTTCAGATCGGCAACGTCTTCGTGCTCGCCGGCGTGCCGATGGTGATGCGCTCGATGATGGACGACGTGGCGCCCAGGATGCGCACCGGCGCGGTGGTGATCTCGCGCACCGTCAAGGTCGACGGGGCGGGGGAGGGCGTGATCGCCGAGCCGCTGGAGGCGCTGGCCAAGTCCCGTCCCGAACTTTCGATCGGCAGCTATCCGTTCTACGGCCAGGGAACTTACGGCTCCAACCTGGTGGTGCGCGGACGGGACGCGGCGCTCGTGGAGCGGACGGTCGACGAACTCATCGCGGCGCTGGCCGACATCGGCGCCAAGTCCATCACCAAGGTCGACGCCTGAGTCCGGCGCGGCCGGAACCCATAGGACCCCATGTCTCGCCCGTTCCTCGCCGCGGCGCTCGCCGCCGGCCTCGCCGCTCCGAGCTGGGCGGCGACGCCGGAAGATCCCAAGACCACCACCGACCTGCGCTGCGTCGTGGTGGCCTACGCCCTGACCCAGAATCCCGACCCGGACTTGCAGAAGCTGGGCGCGGTCAGCCTGTTCTATTTCTGGGGCCGGCTGGACGGGCGCGGCGCCCCCGACGACATGGCCGCCCGCCTCACCGAGGAAGCCGGCAAGATGACCCCCGACGACATCAAGGC
>DATJRL010000214.1:0-15127 GCA_035504785.1 Caulobacteraceae bacterium | reverse complement strand
GGACAAGCCGGAGGCGATGAACGCCGCGGCCGGCATCGACGCCGAGGGCATCGTCCGCGCGGCGCTCGCCGCGCTGGGCGCCGATCGGGCGATCAAGGGCATCCGGGCCTAGCGTCCCGAGTCCGAAGTTCGCGACCGCGTGGGGCGCGCCAGCGAACCTCGGATTCGCGCGGAGCAGCGCCCCGGCCCGGCAAACTCAATACCTTGGAGACGTCTTGCTTCCTTCTCCCGCAAGGGGAGAAGGAGCATTTAGGGGTGTTGCGGCGACCGGCCCCGCGATCTCGAATCAGAACGGCCAGAACCGCTGCAGCAGGCTGGTGCCGATCGGCGTCTTCTGCACCGCCGAGATGTCGCCGCGACCGCCATAGTTGATCCGGGCCTCCGCGATCTGACTGGAGAGGATGGTGTTGGCCGAGGAGATGTCCTCCGGCCGCACGATGCCGGCGACGGTGAGCTGACGCACTTCGTCGTTGGTCTTCACCTCCTGGGTGCCCTGGATCACCAGATTGCCGTTCGGCAGCACCTGGGTGACCACCGCGGCGATGGTCAGACTGATCGCCTCCGACCTGTTGACCCCGCCCGCGCCCGCCGTGGTGTCGGCGGTGTTGGTGGTGATCAGCTTCGAGGGGTCGTAGGCGGAGGGCATGATCTTGCCGAGGGTCGATTCCAGGCCCAGGAAGTTCGGCACGCCCATGGCGTTGCTGGTGGTCATGCCGGTGTTGGTGGCGTTCGACGTCTTGGCCGAGTCGGAGATCGATACGAGCACGGTCAGGATGTCGCCGACGCGGCCGGCGCGCTGATCGTTGAAGAACGTGCGGGCGCCGACGCGCCACAACGAATTGGCCGTCGGGGGCTGCGGCGCCGGCTCCCGCGCCGACTGGTAGACCGGCTGATTCTGGGCGACCAGCGGGGCTGGAACCGCCATCGGCCCAAGCTTCGGGCCGTGGACGGCTTCATCCACCGAGCCGCAGGCGGTGAGGGCGGGCAGGACGACAAGGGCGGCGGCGACAGCGGGACGCATGATGGCTCCTGGCGATGACGGCTAGCGAAGCGCGAATTCGGAGGAATTGCGTTCGGATTTCAGGCGGAGCGCTTCTGGCCCGACCACGGCCTGGTCGGGGCCCGACGCAACAGCCTCGATCAGCTTCTTCGAGTTGGTGTTGAGCACGTTGAGCGTGTCGCCGACGGCGGCGTTGGCCATGGCCTTGGCCTGCAACGTCAAGGTGACCCCCTCGTCGGCGTAGGTGACGAGCACGGCGTCGCCGGCCTTGATCACGATCGGCGCGGTGACGTCGTGGGCGAGCACGACGTCGCCCTCGCGCAGCGGGCGCCGCGCGGCCATTCCGACGATCGCGTCGACGTTGGCTGGCGCATCGACCGGCGCACCCGCCGCCTTGGCCCAGACGAGATCGCTGGGCTGCACGATCTCGCCCGCGTCGAGGCTGCGGGTGTAGGTGAGGACCTCGCGGTTGCGCCCGGCGGCGACAGTCAGGGAGTCGGCCCGCACGATGATGCGGCGGATGCCCCGAGGATTGTCCCAGTCGAGGCCGTATCGGCGGGCGAAACTCTGCACCGCCGCGGCGTCGAGCACCACGTTCGGGCCGGTGCGCTCGGCGACCACGACGTCGCGCGCCGGGCCGGCGTTGTCGAAGAGCTCGCCCAGGGTGACGTGGCCGGTGGCGTCCACGAGGTTGGCGTTCAGCGAGACCGGCGCGCCGGCAGCCGCGGTGGCGGCGCAGGCCAAAGTCACGAAGGCGATCGGGCAGGCGAGGGCGCGGATCATGGCTAGGACTTGGTGTTGTTGGCGGTCTGAAGCATCTGGTCGGCCGTGGTGACGACCTTGGAGTTCATCTCGTAGGCGCGCTGCGCGATTATCAGGTTGGTGATCTCGCTGACCGGATCGACGTTGGACGCCTCGGTGTAGCCCTGCATCACCACGCCGTAGCCCGGCTGGCCGGGATTGGCCGGGGTCGCCGGCCCGGACGCGGCGCTTTCGACGACGAGGTTGTTGCCTTGGGCGTCCAGGCCGGCGTCGTTGAGGAAGGTCGAGATCTGGAGCTGCCCGACCACCGTGGGCGTGGCGGCGCCGGGCGCCATCACCTGCACCTGGCCGGTCTGGGAGATGGTGAGATTGGTGGAGTTCTGCGGGATGGTGATCGTCGGCTGCACGAGGTAGCCGTCGGCGGTCACGATCTGGCCCTGGGCGTTGAGCGAGAAGTTGCCGGCCCGGGTGTAGGCGTCGGTGCCGTCGGGCAACTGCACCTGGAAGTAGCCCGGCCCGTTGATCGCCAGGTCGAGGGCGTTGCCGGTGTTGGTCAGCGTGCCCTGGCCGGTGATGCGATAGACCGAGCCGGCCTTCACGCCGGCCCCGATCTGCACGCCGGTCGGCACCACCGTGCCCTGGTCCGACGACTGCACGCCGGGCTGTTCCTGGGTCTGGTAGAGCAGGTCTTCGAAGACCGCGCTCTGCCGCTTGAAGCCGACCGTGTTCATGTTGGCGATGTTGTTGGAGATGACCTGCACGTTCAGGTCTTGGGCGGCCATGCCGGTCGCGGCGGTTCGGAGCGCTTGCATCTAGGTCGGGCCTTCTTAGGACGCGTTCACCGCGCCCAGCTTCTGGACGGCGGTGTTCGAGAGGTTGGCGGTGTCGCTCATCATCGAGGAGATCGCGTCGTAGGCGCGGCTGATCTCGATGAGCCGGGTGATCTGGACGACCGGCTGCACGTTGGAGCCTTCCAGCATCCCCTGCTTCACCTGGGCCGTGGACGGGGTCGGCGTCAGGTTCGAGTCGTTGCGGTAGAGGTTGCCGCCGTCCTTGCTGAGAGCGGCGAGACTGTCGAACGTCACCACCGAGAGCTGGCCGACCTGTTGGCCGCCCTGGCTGATGACGCCGGTTTCGGAGATGGCCACGGGGCCCTTCTTCGGATCGAGCGTGATGTCGCCGCCGTTGCCCTGCACGGCGTCGCCATCCATGGTCACCAGCTTGCCGGTCGGGTCGAGCGAGAAGCGGCCGTCGCGGGTGTAGCGTGGGCCCGACGCCGTCGAGATCTGGAAGAAGCCCTTGCCGTCGATCGCCACGTCGAGGGGCGAGCCGGTCTGGGTGAGAGGGCCCTGGCTGTAATCGCGGGCGACGCCGTTGCTGGTGACGAAGGTGACGGGCGTGGAGGCGATCCCGCCGGCCGCGGGCGGCGTCGCCTTGTCGGCGCCCGCCAACATCTCTTCGAACTTGAAGCCGGTGGTGTCGGCGTTGGCGAGATTGTTGGCCGCGATGTCCAGCTCCTGCTGCAGGAGCACCTGTCGCGACAGCCCGACATAGATGGCGTTGTCCATGGCGTTAACAAACTCCAGCCTTCGATGGCCAAAACGTCGCGGTTCTGGCTGCAAGCTTCGGGCCAGTCTGAAACCTCAATGATTTCAGCGAGAAAAAGGGTTAACGGGCGCCGCCCGGCGGAAAATTCCGGGCAAGGATTGCAGCCGTTAAAGGGTGTTAACAACCGATCCTTAACCAACCGGGCGCGAAGGAGGTGTGCAGGGCTCCTCTAAGGATTCGCGCGCGTGGCGAAGGACAAGTCCAACGGCAAGGGCAAGGACGCGGCCGATCAGGCCGCGGACGCCGCCGAGGAGGCCGAAAAGGTCGAAGGCGCCGACGGCGAAGGCGGCGAAGAGGGCGGCAAGAAAAAGCTGCCGCTCAGGATGCTGATCGTCGCCGGCGCCGCCGCGCTGGTCGTGATCGCCGGCGGCGGCGGCGCGTTCATGGTCCTCGCTCCGCACAGGCCGGCCGCGGCGGCCCACAAGCTGCCGCCGAAGCCGAAGTCGGAGAAGGGCGACAAGTCCGACCCGAACGCTCCCCAGGTGCAGGACGGACCGGACGGCGTGGTCTTCTACACCTTGCCCGACATCGTCGTGAACATGCAGACGCCCGACGGCAAACCGACGTTCCTGAAGCTGAAGCTCGCATTCGAGCTTCCAGACCACGCCACCGCCGACACCCTCGACGCCGAGATGCCGCGCCTGGAGGATGTCTTTCAGACCTTCCTGCGCGAGCTGAGACCGGAGGACCTGGCGGGAAGCGAGGGCACGCTCGCGCTGCGCACGGAGCTGCAGCGGCGGGTGAACCTCGTCATCGCCCCGTCCAAGGTCAACAGCGTGCTGATCGAGGAGATGCTGATCAACTAGCCGCGCGCTGGTGATCCGGGGTTCCCATGGCGGATGAAGCGGAAAATTCGCTCGAGGCGGGCTGGGAGGCGGCCGGGGAGGCCGCCGATGGCCTCGTCGCGGCCGAGCGCGTCCTCAACCAGGATGAGATCGACAGCCTGCTCGGCTTCGACCTTTCCGAAGACGACGCCGTCGAGCGCAGCGGCATCCGCGCCATCATCAATTCGGCGCTGGTGTCCTATGAGCGGCTGCCGATGCTCGAAATCGTCTTCGACCGTCTGGTGCGGCTGATGACGACCTCCTTGCGCAACTTCACCTCCGACAACGTCGAGGTCAGCCTCGACAACATCTCGTCGATCCGCTTCGGCGACTACCTCAACTCGATCCCGCTGCCGGCGATCCTCTCGGTCTTCCGCGCCGAGGAGCTGGACAACCTCGGTCTGCTCACGGTCGACTCCAACCTGATCTACTCGATCGTCGACGTCCTGCTGGGCGGGCGGCGCGGCACGGCGGCGATGCGCATCGAAGGTCGACCCTACACCACCATCGAGCGCGTGCTGGTCGAGCGGATGGTCGAGGTGGTGCTTCACGACTGCCAGGTCGCCTTCGAGCCGCTGACGCCGGTGCGCTTCACGCTCGACCGGCTCGAGACCAACCCGCGCTTCGCCGCGATCGCCCGGCCGGCCAACGCCGCGATTCTGGTGAAGCTGCGCATCGACATGGAGGACCGCGGCGGGCGCATCGAGCTGCTGCTGCCCTACGCGACGCTCGAACCGATCCGGAAGATGCTGCTGCAGCAGTTCATGGGCGAGAAGTTCGGCCGCGACAACATCTGGGAAAGCCACCTCGCCACCGAGCTGTGGAGCACCCAGATGGAGGTCCGCGCCGTGCTCGACGAGCAGCAGCTGGCGCTCAGCCGCGTCCTCGACCTCAAGGTCGGCGACACTCTGATGCTCAACGCCACGCCGGATACGCTGGTCCAGCTCCGAGCGGGCCAGATCCCGCTGACGATCGGGCGGATGGGCCGCCACAACCACCACATCGCCGTCCGGGTCGAAGCCCCCCTGACGCCGTCGGCGAAACAAGCCGTGCAGAGGAACGTATGAGCGATATCGGTCTGATCATGAACGGCTTGTTGGGCGTGTTGCTGGTCGGCGCGCTCTTCGTCGGCTGGCGGCTGGAGGGCCGCCTGAAGGCTCTGCGCGCTTCGCATCAGAGCTTCACCGAGGCGGTCCACGACCTCGACCGCGCCGCCGCCCGCGCCGAGCAGGGGCTAGCGGATCTGCGCGCCGCCACCGACGAAGCCGCCGAAAGCCTGGCTGGCCGCATCGAACGCGCCGGCCTCCTGGCGCAGCGGCTGGAGCGCTTGACCGCCGACGCCATCGCCGCCGAAAGCCGCCACGCCGAAGCTCCTCGACCGGCGGCGGTCGCCCCGACGCGCGAGGTCGCGGCCCAGCGTTTCTCAGAGCGTTACGCGGGACCTCGCGCCGCGCCCGCCGCCGCGAGTTCCATCGCCCAAGCCGCCGCGCGCAACGACCTGATCCTCGACGACGACGAATCCGCGCCCGCGCGTCGGGCGGCGACTCCGCGTCGCCTCGCCCCCGTCGCGCCCGCCAACGACCGGCTCGAACGGCTCCGGGCCCTGGCGCGGCCGAAGCCCGCCGCCGCGGCGGCGCGCCCGCGCCCGATCGAGGAGGACCTGTTCGATGCGCCCGAGCCCCGTCGCGCCATGGGAGGCGCCCGTTGATCAAATTGCCGCGCCTCCTGCCGCTCGTAGCCATCGCCGCCTGCGGGGTCCTGGCGATCAACGCGATCGAGAACGGTCCCGGCCTATACGGGGTCGCGCGCAGTTTCGCGGAGGGCGTCGCCAAGAGCCCCGCCACGGCGAAGGCCGCCGCTGCAATTCCGCCCGACGCCAGCCTCGTCGCCAACACCGCCCAGGCCGCGTCGGTCTCGTCGGCGCCGTCGCCCGCGCCGATCTGCGCCGAGAGCCCCGCCCAGCTCGCCAAGGACGCCGGCCTGTCGCCGGCCGAGCTGCAAGTGATCCAGGCTCTGGGCGCGCGCCGGGGCGAACTCGACGCCCGCGAACAGGGCCTCGACACCCAGCTCGCCCTGATCCAGGCGGCGGAGGAGAAGGTCGACGCTCGCATCGCCACCATGAACAGCCTGAAGGGCGACCTTCAGGGCCTGCTCGGCCAGCTCGACGACAAGCAGCAGGCGGAGGTGGACCGATTGGTGAAGGTGTACGAGGCGATGAAGCCGGCCGACGCCGCCGCGCGGTTCACCCTGCTCACCGACGAAGTGCGGTTGCCAATCGCGGCCAGGATGAAGGAGCGCGCGCTCTCGGCGATGATCGCCAAGATGGCGCCTCCCGAGGCCAAGCGGCTCACGGAGTCCCTCGCCGCGCGCTACATCGCCCAGGCCGCCGCCGCCAAGCAGGCGATCAGCCCGCCGCCAGCGCCGCCGGCCAATGCGCCGCCGCCGGCGGAGCTCGCTCAGGCGAACGCATCGCCGACCGCTTCGGACAACGCGGCGTCGGCGCCGCCGCCCGCCAAACCCAGGCCGGTTCACCACAAGCCGAAGCCCAAGCCTAAGCGCGCGGCCACCGGCCTGGCGGCTGCGGGCGCCGGCCCTGGAAACACGCCCGCGAAACCGCCGCCGGCCAGCGCCCAAGCGAGGCCGACGGCCGCGCCGGCGGCCGCCAAGGTCTCCGCGTCCGGCGGCGCCGCGCCGGCCGCCGCGACCCCGGCGAAGTCCGGCTAGGCGTTGCTCGAGCGCCGCGCCCGTTCCCTCGAGACCTCGCGTCCGGCGGTCCGACGCCGCGCGGGCCAGCTGCTTCGCGTCCTCACCGCCGCCGTCGGCGCTGTGGTCATCGCGGCCGCGCCGCTGGCGGCCGAGACGCCGATCGCGGCGACCTCCAGCCTGGTCATCCGCGTCGGCCAGGCCGAGACCTTCTCCCGCATCGAGTTCCGCTGGGCGGGTTACGCGCCGATGGGCGTGACCCGCGTCGGTCAGGTGGTGACCATCACCTTCGGCCGGGACGCCAAGCCGGACCTGGCCGACTTGAACACCGTGCCGCTGAAGTGGCTGAAGTCGGCGCGGGTCCGGCATGAGAAGGGCGCGATCGTCTTCGTCCTGACCCTCGCCGACGACGGCGACGTGGTGACCGGCGAAGCTGACGGGGCCGATTTCGTCAACATCTTCGAGCGCAAGACGGAAGCGAATGGGGCGCCGGCCCAGACGCCGTCGCCGTCGCGCCCGGATCCGACGCCGGTCGGCGGCGTCCTGACGATGAAGGCGGCGATCGGCGCGGGGCAGCTGCGCCTGGACTTCCCGTGGCGCAACCCCTGTGGCGCGGCCGTCTTCCGGCGCGGCGACGCGATCTGGATCGTCTTCGATGTCGCCGCCAAGATCGACGTCTCCGGCGCGCCGCGAAACGCGAGCCAATACGCCTCGATCCAGAGCCTGGGCGGACCCGGCTATACGGCGGTGCGCATCGCCACCCGCACGCCGCTCGCCTTCAGCGCCCGCGCGAGCGGCGCCGACTGGGCCGTGACCCTCGCCCCGGTGGCGCAACCCCCGACCAGCCTGGTGACGTTGCAGCGCGACGACTCGTCCGGCCCCGCCGCGCTCACCGCGGCGCTCGCCGGCGCCAGCGGCGTCTACTGGGTCGACGATCCGGCGGTCGGCGACAAGATCGGCGTCGTGACGGCCCTGGGGCCAGACAAGGGCCTGACCGCGCGCCGCGACTTCGTGCAGTTCAGCCTGCTGCAGTCGGCGCAGGGCCTGGGCGTCGAGGCGCACGCCGACGACCTCGACGTCGCGTTCAACGGCGACATCGTCACCCTGTCCGCGCCGAAGGGACTGGCCCTGTCGCCCGCCAACGCCCGCATGGCGGCGGCGCAAGCCCTGGACTCGCCCAAACCGGCGCCGACCCCCGGGCTCTTCGGCCTCGACTGGGCCAACACCGGCGCCGTCGACTTCGTCGCGCGCTACGATGCGCTCATCGCTCCGCTCGGCGACGAGAACAGCAAGGGCCAGGAAGGTCCGACCCTCGCCCACATGGCGCTCGCCCGCTTCCTGGTCGGTTCGGGCCTCGCCTACGAAGGCATCGGCGTGCTCGACGACGCACTGCGCACCCACCCGGCGCTGGACGGCGATGCGGAGTTCCGCGCCCTTCGCGGCATGGCGAACGCCATGGCCCGTCGCTACAAGGAGGCCGAGACCGACCTTTCGGCGCCGCAGCTGGACGACGACGCGCCCGCGGCCCTGTGGCGCGGCTATGTCCTGGCCCAGACCAGCCAGTGGGCGGACGCCAAGAAGGCGTTCACCGCTGGCTCGAAGTCGCTGAGCGCTTTCCCGGCTCTCTGGCGCCAGCGTTTCGCCCGCGCCGCGGCCAGGACGGCCCTGGGGCTCGGCGACGCCGGCGGGGCGCGCAGCTGGATCAACTACGCCCTCGCCAACCCGGCCGAGGCGCACGAAGACGCCCTGACGCGGCTCGTCGACGCCCAGGTGCACGAACTGGAAGGCGATGGGCTCGGCGCCCTCGCCAAGTACCAGGCGCTCGAAAACCTGCCGATGGACGACGTCGCCGGGCCGGCGCTGTTGCACGCCACGCAGCTGCAACTGACGCGCGGCGCGGTGACGCCGCAACAAGCCGAAGACGCCTTCGAGTCCCTCCGCTACCGGTGGCGCGGCGGCGCCTTCGAGCTGGAGAATGTCCGCGCTCTGGGTCAGCTCTATCTGAGCCAGGGCCGCTACCGCGACGCGCTGGAGGCCTTCCGCTCCGCCGGCAAGGACCTCCCGGACCTTCCCGAGGCGGTGCAGTTGCAGGCCGATCTCAACTCGGCGTTCCGCAGCCTGTTCCTCGACGGTCTGGCCGACGGGCTGCAGCCCATCCAGGCGCTTGGGCTGTTCTACGACTTCAAGGAGCTGACCCCGGTCGGCGCCGACGGCGACGCCATGGTCCGGCGCCTCACCCGCCGGCTGGTCGACGTGGACTTGTTGCCCCAAGCCGAGGCGTTGCTGAAGTACCAGGTCGAGCAGCGACTGGACGGGGTGCCGAAGGCGGAGGTCGCCACCGACCTCGCCGTCATCTACCTCATGGACAAGCAGCCCGAAGCCGCGCTCGACGCCATCAACGAGTCGCGCACGACCGTACTGCCCGACCAGCTCAACCTGCAGCGCCGCATCGTCGCCGCCCGAGCGCTGACCGGCACGGGGCAGTTCGATCTCGCCCTCGAGATGCTGGGCGGCGACAACTCGCCCGACGCCACCGACGCCCGCTCCGAGGTGGTCTGGCGGCAGAGGAACTGGCCGGCGGCCGGCGCCATCTTCGAGAAACTGCTGGGCGAGCGCTACAAGGTCGCCGGCCCGTTGAGCTCGGTGGAGGAGGGCCAGTTGCTGCGCGCCGCGGTCGCCTACTCCCTGGCCGCCGACGACGTCTCGCTCGCTCGCCTTCGCGAGCGCTGGAGCGGCTTCGTGGCCGGCTCGCGCAACCCGGACGCCTTGCGGGTCGCCCTGTCGGGCCTCAGCGGCGGCCAGGTCTCGCCGGCGGACCTGAGCCGGATCGCCGCCGACAACCAGGTGTTCGAGGGATGGGTGGACAAGATGCGGGCGCGTTTCCGCGAGGCGCCGCTCCCCGCGCCGCGACCGCCGATCTCGACGCGCCAGGCGACGGCCGATGTCCAACCGGAGCCGATCAGCCCGCCTGGGAAAGCCAAGGGCTGAGGTCTGGCTCCGGAGCGGACTGTCCTCATAGCTTCACGGCATTGGCCTACAAGCGACGGCAAAAGCTTGCCTTAACGGCTGAGGGCTATGGTAAAGGCGCACGTTGGGCGGGGACACCTTGTCGGACCTTCACACTCGATCCGCCCATGACCTGATCGTCATCGGCAGCGGCCCGGCCGGACGTCGCGCGGCGATCCAGGCGGCCAAGCTCGGCAAGCGCGTGCTGGTGGTCGAGCGCGGGCGGCGCGTGGGCGGCGTCTCGGTCCACACCGGCACCATCCCGTCCAAGACCCTGCGCGAGACGGTGCTGAACCTCTCGGGCTGGCGCGAGCGCGGTTTCTACGGGATGGCCTACCGCGTGAAGCAGGACATCGGCGCCGCCGACCTGCTCAAGCGCCTGCACATCACCCTCGACCACGAGGTGGAGATCCTCGAACACCAGTTCGCCCGCAACGGCGTCGACACGGTGCGCGGCGAGGCCCGGTTCGTCGACGCCAACCACGTCGAGGTGGTGCGCGAAGACGGCGAGGTGCTGCGCTGCGCGGCGGACAAGTTCGTGCTCGCCGTGGGCACGCGGCCCTATCGCCCGGCGCACATCGCCTTCGACGCGCGCCAGGTGCTGGACAGCGACGAGATCCTCGACCTGCCGACGATCCCGCGCCAGCTCACCGTGATCGGCGCCAGCGTCATCGGCGTGGAGTACGCCTCGATCTTCAGCGCCCTCGACATCAAGGTGACCTTGCTGGAGCCGACCGATCGGCTGCTGCCCTTCGTCGACCATGAGCTGGCCGACGAATTCAAGCACGACCTGCGCGATCGCGGCGTCGCGCTCCGCTTCGGCTGCCGCGTCACCGCCGCCTTCGCCGAGTCGCCCGGGCACTGCGTGGTGCAGACCCAGGACGGCCGCGAGGTGCGCAGCGACATGGTGCTGTTCGCCGCCGGCCGCGTCGGCGCCGTCGACACCCTGGGCCTCGACGCCTGCGGCCTTGAGGCGGATTCCCGCGGCCGGCTCGCCGTCGACCCGAGCACCTTCCGGACCTCGCAGGCCCACATCTTCGCCGCCGGCGACGTGATCGGCTTTCCGAGCCTGGCGTCGACGTCGATGGAGCAGGGCCGCATCGCCGCCTGCCACGCGTTCGGCGAGCCGGCCCAGGCCCCGCCGGAGTTCTTTCCGTACGGCATCTATTCGGTGCCGGAGATCTCCACGGTCGGCATGACCGAGGAAGAGGTGCGCGAGAAGGGCGTCCCCTACGAGTGCGGGGTCGCCCGCTTCCGCGAGACCTCGCGCGGCCACATCATGGGGCTCTCCGCCGGCTTCATGAAGATGATCTTCGCCATCGAGGCCCGCCGCCTGCTCGGCGTTCACATCGTCGGCGAAGGCGCCACCGAGCTCATCCACATCGGCCAGGCGGTGCTGAACCTGGGCGGCGGCCTCGACTACTTCGTCGAGAACACCTTCAACTACCCGACCCTGGCCGAAGCCTACAAGATCGCCGCCCTCGACGCCTTCAACCGCATGCCGCATCGTCGACCGAGCGCGGTGATCGCCGATGCCGCGCTGGAGCGGGCGCGGCGCAGCGTGGGTTAGGCCTACTGCATCAGCTGTTTCACCCGCTCGGCGAGGGCGGGGATGTCGAGGGGCTTGGGCAGGAACGACACGCCGCGCTCGCCCTCCAGCACTTTGGAGAACTCGGCCTCGGCGTAGCCGGAAATGAACATCACCGGGATGTCGCCGAGGAACGGCCGCGCGGCCTTCAGCAGTTTCGGGCCGTCGAGCCCAGGCATGATCACGTCCGAGATCATCAGGTGCAGCTCGCCGGCGTTCTCCTCCGCCAGCAGCAGCGCTTCCTCGCCGTCGGCCGCCTCGATCACCTCGTAGCCGCGCCGCCGCAGCAGCTGGGCGGCGATGCGGCGCACCTCGTCCTCGTCCTCCACGAAGAGGATGCGACCCACTCCGGACAAATCCCGCGCCGCCGTGCGACCCTTGGGCTGGGCCGGCGCCGCCGGCTCGACCAGAACCGGCGGATCGTAGACGGGCAGGAAGATGCGGAACGTCGCGCCTTCCCCGGGCTTGGACGATACCGAGATGTAGCCGTCCGACTGCTTGACCACGCCGTACACGGTGGCGAGCCCGAGCCCGGTGCCTTCGCCCACCGCCTTGGTGGTGAAGAATGGGTCGAAGATCTTGCTCAGCGCGTCCGGGGCGATGCCCGGCCCATCGTCCGTCACCTCGATCAGGGCGAGCTCGCCGGTCGGGCCGCCCTCGTGGCCCAGCGCGACCGCTTCCTTCGCGCTCACCCGCGCCGTCCGCACCCTGATGGCGCCGCCGCCCTTTTCGCGCAGCGCGTCGCGGGCGTTCACCACCAGATTCATCACCGCGTTCTCGAGCTGCTGGCGGTCGGCGTAGACGTGCGGAAGGTTGCGGCCGTAATCGATGTCGAGGCGCACCGTTTCCGGCAGCAGGCGGCTCAGCATGTAGGCCACGCTGTTGACCATGTCGCCGAGGTCGAGCGCCTCGCGCTGCACGGTGACCTTCCGCGAGAAGGTGAGCAGCTGGCCCACCAGGTTGGCGGCGCGCAGGGCGATGCCGCGGATGCGGCTGAGGCCCTCGTGCGAGGGGTCGCCCAGCGGATGCCGGGTCTCCAGCTCGCTGATGTTGAGCAGGATGGCGGTCAGCAGGTTGTTGAAGTCATGGGCGACGCCGCCGGCCAGTTGGCCGATGGCCTGCATCTTGTTGGCCTGCACCAGCTGCGCTTGCAGCTGCTTCTGCTCGGTCACGTCCACCAGATAGGCGACGCAGCGGTCGGGCAGGTGGGTGACGTAGAGGTGCGAGATCCGGTCGGGGTTCGCCGCGGGCGTCACCTCGAACGGCCCCACGCCGCCGGCGGCGAGGCGTGCGGACGCCTCTTTGCGGCTCTCCTCGGCGATCGCCGGTCCCAACGTCGCGCCGACCCCGGCGGCATCGCCGGCGATGCTGGCCCAGGCGCCGTTCACCTCGAGGATCCTGCCCTCGAACGGGTCGTCGCCCTCGACCAGCGCCGCGCCGAACGGCGACGCGGCGGCGAAAGCGTCGAGACGGGCGGGCCCCTCGGCGGCGCCGGGTTGCTGCGGCGTCGGAGCGTCGGGCGTGGGCGCCGTGGCCCGTGTCAGCCGCACGAGGAAACGTCCGCTGTCCAGCCGCGCGGCCTCGACCCGCTGGGCCGCGCCGCCCAGGTCGATGGTCTCGCCGGCGAAGCGGTCGCGAGCGGCGGCGAGCAGCAGGGCCGGCGCGGCGGCCAGCGGGCCGCGTTGCAGGCGACGATGCGCGCCGATGGTGTCTCGCCAAGCGTCGTTCGCGGCCTCGACGGCCCCGTCTTCGGCGACCAGCGCCGCCGGTTCGGCCAGCGCCCGCACCAGCGCCTCGGGGCTGGCGTCCCCCTCGATTGCGGCGACCTTGCGCCGCATGGCGGGCAGGGCGATCGCCGCGGCGACGGCCAGCGCCGCCAGCAACCCCAGCGCCGCCACCCGGTCGGGCCCGCCCGACAGCGCCGGCGCAGCGGCGAGCATCGCGGCCAGCAGCAAGAGCCCGACCGCCAACGCCGCCGGAAGGTTGGCGCTGCGCGCGCCTCTGGCGCCCATCGGGCTGGCGGGATTGGCCATGTCTCGCTCCGCGGGATCCCGGCGATAGGCCAGAAGAATCACTGACCAGATCATATCCCTCCGACATCGTGGCAGTCAGATGGCGCCGCTCAACGAACCGACGCGCGTCGCCGCGGGCGTTTCGCCGCGAGGATGAACCCGATGATCTTGGCGACTGCCTCGTAGTGCTGGCGCGGGATGATCTGATCGACTTCCACCGCGCTGTAGAGGGCGCGGGCCAGCGGCGGATCCTCGATGATCGGCACCTTGTGTTCCTCCGCCACCTGGCGGATGCGCAGCGCGACTTCGTCGACCCCCTTGGCCACGCACTCCGGCGCCGGCGTCTTGCCCTGTTCGTAGCGAAGCGCCACCGCGAAGTGGGTCGGGTTCACCACCACCACCGTCGACTTGGGCACCGCCTGGATCATCCGCCGCCGCGCCCTTTCCGCGCGCAACTGCCGCTGCCGCGCTTTCACCCGAGGATCGCCCTCGGTCTGCCGGTAGTCTTCCTTCTGCTCCTCCTTGGTCATCCGCATCCGCGCCAGGAACCGCTGGCGCTGCCAGACGAAGTCGAGCAGGGCGCCGATGGCCAGCAGCGACAAGATCGCGAACATCAGGCTGCGGAACAGGCCGGCGGCGTAACCGAGCACGGCCGTCGGCGCGAAGCCGATGAGCGCGGGCAGCTCCTGGGCCTTCGGCGCCAGCACCCACCAGGCGACGGCGCCAGTGAGCAGGATCTTCAGGCCGGAGCGAAGGAAGTTCATCAGCCCGTCGATGCCGAACACGCGCTGAAAGCCCTGCGCGGGGGAGATGCGGCCGAGGTCTGGCGCGAGCTTGGCGGTGGTGAACAGGAAGCCGGTCTGGAGGACGTTCCCGGCCACGCCGGCCGTCGTCGTGGCGCCCAACACCGCCAGCAGCGCCGGCGCGGCGGCGATCATGATCCGCCAGGCCACCTGGGCGCCGGCGGCGCCGTGCACCTCGATGGTGTCGGGGTGGGCGATGAAGGGAAGGAGCGCCTGGGTGAGGTTTCGGGCCAGCGCCTCGCCGCCAAAGGCGATCGCCGCGAACGCGCCGGCCAGGGCGCAGACCTGGGCCAGCTCGCCGGACTTGGCGACGTCGCCTTTGCCGCGGGCTTCCTCCAGCCGTCGCGGGGTCGCCTCTTCGGTGCGTGAGTCGTTGTCTTCGCCGGCCATGCCGCGCCCCTAGCCGAACGCCGAGAGCACTTGGCGGTAGCGGTCCACCCAGAACGTGCCCATCACGCCGAGGCTGAGCGCGAGCAGGGAGAGGCCGAGCAGCACGGTCAAAGGCGAGGCCGCGAAGAAGATCTGGAAATGCGGCATCGCGCGGCCGACGAGGCCGGTGGCGATGTTGAAGATCAGCGAGAACACCATGATCGGGGCGATGAGCTGGATGGCCAGGGCGAAAGCCTCCGCCAGGGTGCGGATCGCCAGCACCCCGAAGTCGCGCGCCGGCGCCGCGTGGCCGAAGGGGAACAGGCTGTAGGATCGCACCAGGGCGCCGATGAACAGCTGGTGCAGGTCGGTGGCCATGATCAGCACGATGGCGAGCAGGGTGAGAAACGTCGCCAGGGTGGTGTTCTGCTGGGAGGTGTCGGGGCTGGCCG
>DATJRL010000213.1:0-4768 GCA_035504785.1 Caulobacteraceae bacterium | reverse complement strand
ACGATGGCCTTGACGATGGCGCTGGATTCCGGGCGCCGTCCGAGCTGGGTGACGAACGACCGGTCGATCTTGATCTTGTCCACCGGGAAGCGGCGCAGGTAGCCGAGGCTCGAATAGCCGGTGCCGAAGTCGTCCAGCGTGATCGAGAAGCCGAGCTTGCGAATCGCCGACAGCGTTTCCAGCGTCACCGGATCGTCGGCGAGCAAGACGCTTTCCGTGATCTCCAACTCGATGCCTTGCGCGGCGCGTCCGGCCTCCGCCAGCACCGCCTTCAGCGTGCGCACCAGGTCGCCGGAACGGATCTGGGCGGGGGCGACGTTGATGGCGATGCTCAGGCCCGTCCAGGTCGCGGATTCCCGCAACGCCCGTCCAAGCGCGAACCGGCCGAGGGCCTCGATCAGCCCGCATCGTTCGGCCAGCGGCACGAAGACCGTCGGCGGCACCTCGCCGCGCTCCGGGCATACCCAGCGCACCAGCGCCTCGACGCCGACGATGGCGCCCCTGGCGTTCACCTGCGGCTGGTAAACCAGCGAGAGGCCGTCCTCCGCCAGCACGCGCCGCAGATCGGCTTCCAGCGCCTTGCGGTGCTTCAGCGCCTGGTCCATCTCGGGCTGGAACAGCGTCGCGTGGCCGCCGCCGAGTTCGCGGGCGCCGGCGAGCGCGAGGCTCGCCTCCCGCAGCGCCTCCAGCGGGACCTCCGAGGCGGGATTGATGAAGCTCGCGCCCACCGAGCACGACACGAAGCCGGTTTGGGCGCCCGACGCGCCCGACGGCGGCAGCGTCCGGATCAGCCAGCTGGCGAACGTTAGCGGGTTCTCCCCAAGCCCGTCGCGGCGCAACACCGCCAGGACGCCGTCGCCGATGCGGCCGGCGGTGTCCCGAGGTCCGCAAGCGCCGCTCAGCCGGTTGGCGAGTTCGACCATCAGCGCGTCCGCGGCGGCCGCGCCGACGAGTTCGGCCAGCTCGTCGAAGCGGTCGAGGCCGATGCAGTAGATCACCGAGCTTCCGGGCGGGTCGGCGGCGACAGCTTCGATGACGCGCTCACAGAACAGCGCTCGGTTGGGGAGGCTGGTCAGGGCGTCGTGTGTGGCGGCGTAGAGCGAGCGCTGCTCGCTGGCGGCGAGGCGGCTGGCGGCCTTGCGCAGCTGTCGGAACAGGATCAGCCCGCCCGCGCCCAGTCCGACGACGACGGGCGCGATCAGATCCTGGGTGTCGGGATGCCGGGCGGCGACGAAACACAGCACGGTGACGATCGCCGCGATCGCCCCCACGGAGGCCAGCGCCAGCCAATCGGTCGCGGAGCGGCGAAGCCCGAGCATAACGATGTCATACGATGGCGCGCTTAACCCGGCGTGAAACCGCACGAACTTCGGCGGGCGCCAGGCTCAGCCGCGGCGCCGGGGGGCGTGAGTGATGCGCAGCAGATTGGCGGCGCCCGGGGCGCCCATCGGCGGTCCGGCGATGATCAACACGCGGTCGCCAGGCTCGGCGAGGCCCAGGTCCGCCGCCAGATGGGCGGCCTCGTCGGTCATGGCGGCGATGCCCCGCGGCTGGGTGGCGACGCGGGGCTCCAGGCCCCACACCAGCCCCAGCCGCCGCGCCACCCGTTCGTCCGGCGCGATCGCCAGCACCGGGAGCAGCGGCCGCTCGCGGGCGACCCGGCGGGCGGTGACGCCGCTGGTGGTGTAGGCCACGAGACACGCGGTCGAGCGGGCTTCCGCCGCCCGCATCGCCGCCGCGATCAGGGCGTCGACGTCCTCGTCGGCGTCCTCGCCGTGCTCGGCGCGCATCAGGCTGGCCCAGCTCGGGTCGGCCTCCACGCGCCGGATGATGGCGTCCATGATCGCCACCGCCTCCTTGGGGTAGGCGCCGGCGGCGCTCTCGGCCGACAACATCAGTGCGTCCGCGCCTTCATAGACCCCGCCGGCGACGTCCGAGGCTTCGGCGCGGGTGGGGGTCGGGCTGGAGATCATCGACTCCAGCATCTGGGTCGCCACGATCACCGGCGCACCGCGGCGGCGGGCGGCTCGAACGATCTCCTTCTGCAGCACCGGCACCTCTTCCGGCGCCAGCTCCACCCCGAGGTCGCCACGCGCCACCATGATCCCGTCGCTGACGTCGAGAATCGCCTCCAGGTGGTCGACGGCGGCGGGTTTCTCGATCTTCGCCAGCACGGCGGCGCGGTCGCCGGCGATCTTGCGCAGCCTCGTCATGTCCTCCGCGTGCTGCACGAAGCTGAGCGCCACCCAGTCGACGCCTTCGCGCAAGGCGAACTCGACGTCGGCGATATCCTTCGGCGTCAGCGCCGGCACCGGAATGGTCACGCCGGGGACCGACAGGCCCTTGTGGTCGGAAAGGGCGTCGCCCGCCTCGACGTCCGTCTCGGCCGCATTGGGCGCCGCCTCCAGAACCCGCAGGCGCACCTTGCCATCGTCGAGCAGCAGCAACTGGCCGGGCTTCAGCACCCGCAGCACCTCGGGGTGAGGCAGCTGCACGCGATGCCGGTCGCCCGGGGTTTCGTCGAGATCGAAGCGCAAGTGCTGGCCCGGCGCGAGATCGACGTGGCCGCCGGCGAAGCTGCCGATGCGGAACTTCGGCCCCTGCAGGTCCGCCAGCGCCGCCAGCGGCCGGCCGAGGTGGCGCTCGGCGTCGCGCACCGCCTTCAGCGCCTTGGCATGGTCGTCGTGCGCGCCGTGGCTGAAGTTGAGCCGGAAGACGTCGACCCCCGCCTCGGCCAGCGCCCGCACCATCTGCGGGGTGCGGCTGGCCGGACCGAGGGTGGCGACGATGCGGGTTCGGCGATGGCGGATCATTCGCGCAGGAGCCTAAGGATAGCGGACAGGTTGCGCCACACCCTCTGGCTCTATCCGCCCGAGCTTGAGGCTGATAGATGAGCGGCCCATGCGCGTCGGGGTGCCCAAGGAGATCAAGACCCTGGAGTTCCGCGTCGGCGCGACTCCGGGGCTCGTGCAACGCCTTGTGCGCGAAGGGCACGAGGTGTTCGTCGAGGCGGACGCCGCCGCCGGCATCGGCATCCCGGACAGCGACTACGCGGCGCTCGGCGCCGCGATCCTGCCCACGGCGGAGGCGGTGTTCGAGGCGGCGGAGCTCATCGTCAAGGTCAAGGAGCCGCAGCCGGTCGAGGTCGCGCGGCTGAAACCTCACCACATCCTCTTCACCTACCTGCACCTGGCCGCCGATCCGGAGCAGGCGAGGGGGCTGATGGCCTCGGGCTGCACCGCCATCGCCTACGAGACCGTCACCGACCGCTACGGCCGCCTGCCGCTGCTGGCGCCGATGAGCCAGGTCGCCGGGCGCATGGCGGTCGACGCGGGCGCCTACCACCTGCTGCGGCCTCACGGCGGCCGCGGCGTGCTGCTGGGCGGCGCGCCCGGCGTGCCGGCGGCGAAAGTGATCATCCTGGGGGGCGGCGTCTCGGGCAAGCACGCCGCCGAGATGGCCATCGGCCACCGGGCCGACGTCACCCTGTTCGACATCTCCGCCCAGCGGCTGGAGGCGCTGGACGACCAGTTCGACGGCCGTCTGAAGACCGCTTTCTCCACCCATGACGCCGTGGCCGAACTGCTGCCGACCGCCGACCTGGTCATCGGCTGCGTGCTGATCCCGGGCGCCGCGGCGCCGAAGCTGGTCACCCGCGCCGATGTGGCGCGGATGCGCCCGGGCGCGGTGCTGGTGGATGTCGCGATCGACCAGGGCGGCTGCTTCGAGACCAGCCACCCAACCACTCACGCCGCTCCCACCTTCGTCGTCGACGGCGTCGTGCACTACTGCGTGGCCAACATGCCGGGCGCCGCGCCGCTCACCTCCACCTACGCGCTCGCCGCCGCCACCACGCCCTACGTCTCCGCCCTCGCCGGCCGCGGCGTCGACCGCGCCATCGCCGACGACCCCGGTTTCGCCGAGGGCCTCAACATCATGGCCGGCCGGGTGATGCACCCTGCGGTGGCCGGCGCGCTGGGCGTGGCGGCTTAACGCCACGCCTCGGCCCCATCTCCACCTTCCGTGTCATCCCGGACAAGCCGCGCCGGCGGCGCCGATCCGGGATCTCCTCAGCGCCGGCGGCGAAAGCAGATCCCGGATGACTCCGCGGAGCCTGTCCTAGGGCCGACCCTCGGTCGGTCCCGGGGGCGGCTCTCCGGGATGACACGTCACCTCGTCCACCGCCTCGATCCAATGTCGCACCGGAACCGGCGAGGTCTCGGCGAGGTGCATCCAGCAGCCGATGTTGGCGGTGACGATCCCGTCCGGCCGTGCGCCCGTCAGGGCCGCGAGCTTCTCCGCGCGCAGGGCGCCGGCGAAGGCGGGCTGGGTGAGGGCGTAGGGGCCGGCCGAGCCGCAGCAGAGGTGGGGGTCGCGCACCGGCTGCGGCTCGTAGCCCAGCCGGGCCAGCAGCGCCTCGACGCGGCCGCCGAGCCGCAGGCCGTTGCGCAAGGTGCAGGGGTCGTGGACGGCGATTCGCGGCTGGCGCGCCGCCCGGCGCGGCTCGGGGCGGGCGACCTCCAGAACCTCGACCGGATCGCGCACCAGCTCGGCGACGCGGCGGGCCTTGTCGGCGTAGGCCGAATCGTCGGCCAGCAGGTCCGGGTAGTCCTTGATGAACGCCGCGCAGCCGCTGGCCGTGACCACCACCGCCGAAGCGCCTGCGTCGAGCTCGGCTGTCCAGGCGTCGATGTTGCGCCGGGCGAACGCCTGCGCTTCGGCCGGATCGTCGAGATGGAAGCTCACCGCCCCGCAGCATCCGGCCGTC
>DATJRL010000212.1:0-6400 GCA_035504785.1 Caulobacteraceae bacterium | reverse complement strand
AACCACAAAGGACACCAAGGACACGAAGGACCGCGATGGAGTGATGCAGACCGTCCACAGGCTTGGACGAGCGACAGGGAACCTTGTGCATCCTTCGTGTCCTTCGTGGTTGAATCGGGCCGAGGTTGACGGCCCGGCTGTCGCCGGGCGGGCTGCGCGGCTGGACAAAGCTGGGGGTTGCGGCCCATGTGACGCGCGTGGCGCAGGGACGATTCATCACGCTCGAAGGCGGGGAGGGGGCGGGAAAATCGACCCAGCTCCAGCGCCTCGCGACGCGCCTCGCGGCGACCGGGAAGGCTGTGGTGGCGACGCGGGAGCCGGGCGGCTCGCCAGGCGCCGAAGCGATCCGCGCGCTGCTGGTCACCGGAGGCGCGGACCGCTGGTCGGCCATGAGCGAGACGCTGCTGATGTACGCGGCGCGGCGCGATCACATCGAACGCACCATCGCGCCGGCCCTCGAGCGCGGCGACTGGGTGATCAGCGACCGCTTCGCCGACTCCACTCGCGCCTACCAGGGCGCCGGCGGCGGCGCGCCAGGGTCGCTGATCCAGGCGTTGGAGCGCTACGTGCTGGCCGAGACGCGGCCGGACCTGACGCTGATCCTCGACCTTCCGGTCGACGTCGGCCTGGCGCGGGCGGCGGCGCGGCCTCACGACGAGACCCGGTTCGAGGGCAAGGGCGCGGCGTTCCACGAGCGGCTTCGCGAAGGGTTTCTCGCGATCGCCCGGGTCGAGCGGGACCGCTGCGCGGTGATCGACGCTGCCGGCTCGGAAGACGCCGTCGAGGCGGCGATCTGGGCCGAGGTGCAGCGGCGGCTGGCGCCCTGATGGCGGGGGCGCGGGACATCCCGAAGCCGCGCGACGCCACCCGGCTCGTGGGCCTGGAGGCGACCGAGGCGGCGTTCCTGGCGGCGCTGGAGCGCGGCCGCCTGCACCACGCCTGGCTGCTCACCGGCCCCGAGGGGGTCGGCAAGGCGACCTTCGCCTACCGCGCCGCGCGCCGGCTGCTCGGCGCCCGGCCAGCGCCGGCCCAAGGGGCGCTCGGGGCCGATCCGGACGACCCGGTGTTTCGCCAGGTGGCCGGCCGCGCGCATCCGGACCTGCTGACGCTGGAGCGCGAGGGACCCGACGGGAAGGCCCGACGCTCGATCCCGGTCGAGGAGGCGCGCGCCTTGCCGGAGTTCTTCGCCAAGTCGCCCGGCCGCGCGGCGTATCGCGTCGCCATCATCGACACCGCCGACGACCTCACCCCCAACGCGGCCAACGCGGTGCTGAAGACCCTCGAGGAGCCGCCGGCGCGCGGGGTGCTGTTCCTGGTCTCGCACCGGCCTGGCGCGCTGCTACCGACGATCCGCTCGCGCTGCCGTCGACTGGCCTTCGCCGCTCCGCCCACCGAGTCGGCGGCCCGCTGGGTGGGCGACCAGGCCGGCGTGACGGCCGAGGCGGCGCTGGCCTTGCTCAAGATCGCCCGCGGCGCGCCGGGACGCGCCTGGCGGCTCGCCGCCTCGAACGCCCTCGAAATCGACGCCGCCGCGCGCCGGCTGGTCGATCGCCTGCCGACGCTCGACCCGGCCGAGGCGCTGGGCCTTGCGGACGCGTTTCGCGGGCCGGAGGGCGCCGAGCGGTTCGCGCTCGCCTTCGACCGCATCGGCGCGGCGCTGCACGAGCGCGCGGCCGCCGCGGCGCAGGACGGGCGAGGGGTCTTCGACCACTGGGCGGAGGCCTGGTCGATGCTGGGTGACCTCGCCGGCGAGACCGAGGCGATCAATCTCGACCGGGGCGACGCGCTCTTCACGGCGCTGGGGCGCCTGGCCGCCATCGCCTGATCACCGCGCCATGTTGATCGACAGCCACGTGAACCTGCATGCGCCGCAGTTCGCCGCCGACCGCGAGGCGGTGATCGCGCGCGCCCGCGCCGCCGGCGTCCGGCTGATGGTCACCATCTGCGACAAGCTCTCGTCCTACGAGGTCGTGCGCGAGATCGCCGAGACCCACCCGGACATCTGGTTCACGGTCGGAACGCATCCGCACGAGGCCAAGGAGGACCCGGACCTGAGCGCCGAGCGGCTTATCGAGCTGGCCAGTCCGCCGCGCGTCGTCGGCATCGGCGAAACCGGGCTCGACTTCCACTACGATCTCTCGCCGCGCCTCGTGCAGGCGAGGGTGTTCCGCGCCCACGCCGCCGCCGCGCGCCGCACCGGCCTGCCGCTGGTGGTGCACGCCCGCGAGGCAGACCAGGCGATGGCGCAGATCCTGGAAGAGGAATACGCGGCCGGGCCGTTCAAGCTGCTGATGCACTGCTACACCTCCGGCCCCGAGCTGCTCGCCAGAGCCGCGGCGCTGGACGCCTGGTTCTCGGTCTCCGGCATCGCCACCTTCAAGAACGCCGAGGACGTTCGCGCCCGGGTGCGGGAGATGCCCGCCGACCGCATCGTCGTCGAGACCGACTGCCCCTACCTCGCGCCGATCCCTCACCGGGGCCGGCGCAACGAACCGGCCTACGTCGGCCTCGTCCTCGCCAAGCTGGCCGAGATCCGCGGCTGGAGCGGCGAGGAGGCCGAAGCCCGGACCGAGCGGGCCTTTTTCGACCTCTTCGACCGGATTCCGCGTCCGTGAGCGCGACCCTGGAAGTGACCATCCTGGGCTGCGGCTCCTCCGGCGGCGTCCCGCGCGCCGACGGGAACTGGGGCGTCTGCGATCCGGCCGACCCCCGCAATCGGCGCGATCGCTGCTCGCTGATGGTCCGCCGGCCGTCCGGAGCCGGCCCCGAGGCCTGGACCACGATCGTGGTCGACGCCTCGCCGGAGTTCCGCCTGCAGACCGCCGCCGCCGGGGCCAAGCGCCTCGACGCCCTGCTGCTCAGCCACGACCACGCCGACCAGGCGCACGGCATCGACGACATCCGCGCCTTCGCCCAGCGCCAGCGCGCCCGCATACCCTGCCACGTCAACGCCGCCACGGAGGCCACGCTGCTCCGCCGTTTCGGCTATGTGTTCCTGGGGGAGAAGGGCTATCCGGCCATCTCCGACCTGGTCCCGATTCCGCCGCACGGAACGCCGTGGCGGGTGGACGGGCCCTCGGGTGCGATCCCCGTCGTCACGTTCGACCAGGATCACGGGGAGGTGCGCAGCGTCGGCTATCGTTTCGGTCCGATGGCCTATTCCAGCGACGTGCTGCAGCTGGACGACGCCGCCTTCGAGGCGCTGGCGGGCGTGGATCTCTGGATCGTCGACGCGCTCCGCTACACGCCGCACCCGACCCACGCCCACCTCGATCGCACCCTCGGGTGGATCGAGCGGCTGAAGCCGACGCGGGCCATCCTCACCGACCTGCACATCGATCTCGACTACGAGGAGCTGTCGTCGCGGCTGCCGCCCCATGTCACACCCGCCTGGGACGGGATGCGGATCGAACTCGAGCTCAGCGAATAAATATCTTGATTCCATCGCCACTTAAGCTTGGTTTCCTCGCATCGAAGAACGGCACCGGCATGCGCGCCATCGTGACCGCGATCGAGGCCGGCGCACTGGCGGCCGGGGCGCGGCTGCTGATCACCAACCGACGCGACGCGCCGGCGCTCGAGTTCGCGGCCCGGCATGGCGTCCCGACGCGCGTCATCCCCACCATCTCCGACCCGGCCGCCGCCGACGCGGCCCTGGCCGAGGCGCTGCAAGCCGCGGGCGTCGAGATCGTGGTGCTCAGCGGCTACCTGCGCCAGCTTGGTCCCAAAACGCTCGGGGCCTACGAGAACCGCATTCTCAACGTGCATCCGTCGCTGCTGCCGAAATTCGGCGGCCCGGGCATGTACGGCCGACGCGTGCACGAGGCGGTGGCGGCGGCAGGCGATCGGGTGAGCGGCGCCAGCGTGCACCTGGTCGACGCCGAGTACGATCAGGGGCCGGTCATCGCGTCGGTCCAAACCCCGCTGGCGCCAGGCGACGACGCCGAGACCATCGAGGCCAAGGTCACGGCCCTGGAGGGCGCACTGCTGGTAGAGACCCTGCGGCGAATATCGGAAGGAGCCCTGAGGCTGCCTGAAACGAAACGACGAATTTCCGATAATCTTCCTTAGGCGCGATATCGCCGCAGCTCGCCCGAACGGGAGGTCCCCTCACGGAAAAAACGACCCAGCCGTGGCATGCTGACATTTCCATCCGGCCGGAACTGCGACATGTGCTTTGGTTGAACGCGTGGCGAGCAAGGGTCGACATGGGATTGCGTAACGCGCCTTTCACATCGAAGCGCGCTCCGAACTTGGCGCGCGCCGCGATCTGCGCCGCGCTGGTCGCCGTGACGCCGCTGCCGGCGGCGGCGCGCTGGACGCACCACTACCGCGGCTATCACGAGCGCGTCCGCGTCCGTCACCCGCGCGATTACTGGTCGGCGTGCATCGGGGATCCAGTCGGGCGACGTGACCCGCAAGGACGTCTCGTGCGTTGCGAAGCGGCCAGGGACGAATTCCAGCGCGAGAATCCCTGCCCGTCGACGGGACTGCCCCGCGGCCCCTGCCCCGGCTACGTGGTCGATCACATCGTGCCGCTGAAGCGCGGCGGCGCCGACGATCCGTCCAACATGCAGTGGCAAACGGTCGAGGACGCCAAGGCGAAGGACAAGATCGAGTAGCCGACGGCCGCCGGAATCGTCGGTGGGGTTGTCCGGGACTGCTGACGGAAGCCGGCGCCGCCGCACGATATCGACGACGGCTGATCCAAGCCTGCAGGGAGGACGCATGCCGACGGTTCGACTCGCGCTCGAGGGGGACCTGGCGTCGCTGCTCGAGCTCTTCGCCTGCGCCGAGGTCAGCGTGCACGCCCAGCCGATCGAACGGGCGCGGGCCATCTGGGCCGAGACCATCGCCAGCGACGCGGTCGACGTGTTCGTGGCGATCGAAGGCGAACGGGTGGCGGCGACCTGCATGCTCATCACCGCGCCGAACCTGCTACGCGGCGGTCGTCGTCACGGCGTCCTGGAGAATGTCGTCTCGCATCCGGACTTCCGCCGCGGCGGCTACGGGCGCGCCGTGGTCGAGGCGGCGTTGCAAGCGGCATGGGACAAGGACTGCTTCCACGTGCTCATGCAGAGCGGCCGCCAGGACCCCGCGGTGCATCGGTTCTACAAGGACCGGGGATTCCTCCCGGGCTTGAGAACCGCCTACGCGATCCATAACCCGGCGCTTGGCGACGTGGACGCCCTGATCGCCGCGAGGCCGCCCGGGCGTTAGGTTGGACCTTCTTCGAGAAAACTCCGCGCCGTCAGCGCGCGGCGGACGAGCCTGCTACGCGTCCTCCATGAACATCACGCCCGGCGCGGTCTTCAGGGCGCCGCGGGCGGCGGCGTCGAGGACGTAGCGGCCGGGGAGCTTGAGTTCCGCCTCGCGGCCGCCGGCGAAGCCCGCCACCAGCACCACGTCGCCGCCCCCGGCCGTGGCGGGCTTCAGGCGCTGACGGAAGGCGTCGGCGTCCGCCGAGCCCGAAGCGACGTAGATGCGCAGCGAGGCGTGCACCTGCGCGATCGCCGCATCGAGCGGCTCGCAATCGTCGCCGAAGAAGCGAACGTCGCCCTCCGAGGCCTTGGCGCGGACTTTCAGCGCCAGCTGCGTCCCCGGCTCCAGCAGGTCGCGGCGGCGGCGCAGGGTCTCCGGCGGGAACAGCACCTCGTACTCGCCGGACGGGTCCGAGAGCGTGACGAAGGCGAACTTCTCGCCGCTGCCGGCCGAGGCGCGCTCACGGCGGCGACGGACGATGCCGGCCATGCGGAACGCTTCCGAGCCCGCCCGGGACTGGGCGAGCGCGTCGATGTAAAGCGTCGTACGCCGGCGCCCGAGCACCGCCATCACATCGTCCAGCGGATGGCCGGACAGGTAGAAGCCGACCGCGGCCAGCTCCTCGGTGAGCTTCGCCGCCGGGTCGAACGGCGCGGTCCTCGGCAAGCGCGGGCGCCCGGCGTCGGCGTGCTCGCCGCCGAAGAGGCTCGCCTGCCCCGAGTTGCGCTCCTGGGCGATGCTCTGGGCGTAGGCGATGAGACCGTCGGCGGCGGCCAGAATCTGGGCGCGGTTCGGGTGGATCGCGTCGAAGGCGCCGGCGCGGGCGAGATTCTCCAGCGGCCGCTTGCCGACCTGGCGCGGGTCGATGCGCTCCAGGAAGTCGAACAGGTCGCGGAACGGCCCCCCCGCCTCGCGGACGGCGACGACGTGCTGCATGGCCGCGAGACCCACATTGCGGATGGCGCCCAAGGCGTAGAGCACCTCCCCGTTCGCCACCTCGAAGTCCGCGCCGGAGCGGTTCACGTCCGGCGGCCGGATGGGCACGCCGGCGCGACGGGCGTCCTGGTAGAACACCGCCAGCCGGTCGGTGTTGGAGAGGTCGAGACTCATCGAGGCGGCGAAGAACTCCACCGGCGCG
>DATJRL010000211.1:0-10994 GCA_035504785.1 Caulobacteraceae bacterium | reverse complement strand
GACCGGCACGCCCAGTTCGAAGATCCGCTGCGGCGCCCGCGGGCTCTCGTCCTCGTGGGCGCTGGCCGGCCCGCCCGAGAGGATCACCGCCTTGGGCGCGAAGGCGTCCAGCATCGCGTCCACCCGGTCGTAGGGATGGATTTCGCAGTAGACCCCGCTCTCGCGCACCCGCCGGGCGATCAGCTGCGTCACCTGGCTGCCGAAGTCGACGATCAGGACGCGTTCGTGGTGCGGGGAATGGCGAGGCTCCGTCATGGCGGGCATGTAGGGCAGAATCACGCGCCCGTCATGGGCCCCCGCTTCGCGCCCCTCAAAGGCTTGACCACGAAAAGCACGAAAAGCACGAACTGAAGGCCCGCCCGGCGACAGCCGGGCCTTCAAGGGTTCAACCACGGAGGACACGGAAAACACGGACTAGCGCCAACGCCATCGTCCGTGCCCTCCGTGTTTTCCGTGGCAAAGAAGAAAGCTTCCGCCATACGGCGGCCCATCCCGTCAGCCGTTCGTGCTTTTCGTGGTTTTCGTGGTCAAAAGGCCTTCACCGCCCCCGCTCGCTGCGGCCGTTCGGGTATTTGCGGCGATATTCCGCCACCGCGGCCTCCATTGTCACGAACACCGCCCCCGCCGCGGTCAGGCGCTCGATCAGCGCCTCCAGCATCTTGAGCCGATGGCCGCGGCCGATCACGTGCGGGTGCATGGTGTAGGTGACGATCCCCCAGTCGTAGTGCCGGGCCATGTACTCGAAGTCGGCCCACCAGTTGGCCAGCACGCCCTCGGCGTTCATCAGGCCGGGCAGGATGCCGGTGGGTGTCCGGGTGTATTCGAAGGCCGGGTAGTCATCCAGCGACCAGCTGATCGGCATCTCCACCAGCGCCGTGTCCGGCCCGAAGCTCACCGGCTCCTGCAGCGTGACCACGTCGCCGTCGCGGGCCTGGTAGGGCAGATAGTCGTGACCCATCAGGCTGGAGTCGTAGACGAACCCGTGCTTCAGCAGGAGCTCGATCGAGTGGGGGCTCAGGTCCCACGACGGCGAGCGGTAGCCGCGCGCCTTCCTGCCGGTCAGCGCCTCGATCGCCGCATTGCCCCGCACCAGTTCCGCCTCCTCGTCCAGCCGGCCGAGGCTCGCCGGCGGGCGGTGCGTCCAGCCGTGGTGGGCGATCTCATGTCCGGCCTCGACGATCGCCTGGCACGAGGCCGGGTAGCTCTCGATGGTGTGGCCTGGAATGAACCAGGTGGTCTTGATCGCCCGCGACCCCAGCAGCCGCAGCAGCCGCGCCGCACCGGTCATGCCGAAGTCGCCGCGCGAGATCGCCGTCGGCGTCGCCTCCCCGCGCACCGCCGCGATCGAGGTGTTGTCGTAGTCGAAGGTCAGGCAGACGAAGTGCTGGGTCATTCGCGTCCTCCCCCTCCATCATTGGCGCCGCGCCCGGCCCAGCGCGAGGCGGATCAGGCCGACGAGCGCGATCAGCGCCCAGGCCGCCTCGACGATGGCCGCCGAGAGGTTGAACTTCTGGGTCAGCGACAGGAGGATGAGGCTCGCGCCGACGAAGTTCACCGCCAGCGACGGCGCGCCCTTCGGGTGCAGCCGGCCCATGGTCGCCAGGGCGTAGCCGACGAGGACCGTCGCCACCCCGATCAGCCCCGCCACGTCGAACGCGCTCATCCCGCCGGTCTCGGCCGCGCGGCGTCCGTGGTCAAGCTGACAGCAGGGTCGCGTCGGGCTTAAGGTCGCGGCCACGATCTGGAGGCGGTCCGACGTCGCGACCTCGCGCCCTCATTGCCCTTGTCGCCCTCGCGCTCGCGGCCCTGGCCGCGGGGCGCCTCGCAGCACAGCCCGCGCTCGCCGCCGCCGACTCCCAGGCCGAGATCGCGCGTGGCCTGGAGGCGCAGTTCCAGGTCAGCCTGAGCCGCGAGCGCAAGTTGGCCGACGACCGCGAAAGCGACGAGCTGCAGGCCGCCGAGACGCGCCTGCTCGCCGCCCACAAGGCCGCGGCCGCCGCCCAGGGCGACGCCCGCGCCGCCCAGGCCATTCTCAATCTCGACCCCGCCGGCCGCGCGCCGGGCGACCTCGCCGAGGCCGCCGCGAGGTCCCGCCGAGCCGCGCTGCTTCTGGCCCCCTTCGCCGCGGCCAGCCCGACCGACTACGTGGCCGACAAGGAGGCGCTGGACCTGCTCACCGAAGGCATCGCCCTCATATCCGGCGGCGACCTCGCCGGCGCCTTGGCGCCGATGCAGGCCGCCAACGCGCTCTATGAAAAACTCGCGGCCGCCCATCCCGACGATAGCGACGTGATGTCCAGCCTGTGGACGTCGCGCGACGGCCTCGTCAAGATCACCAACGACCCGGCCCGCTGGAAGCAGATGGAGACCTTTCTCGCCGGCCTGGAAAAGTCCGGCGGCTTGAACCCGCAGCTGACAAGCTGGCTCGCCCAAGCGCGCAGTCATCTCGCCGGGCAGAAAAAACCGGGTCCAGACCGGCGGTGAAGCGGTTGAGCGCCAGGCATGCGTCTTCCGAGTTGGCCCCGATCGCCGTGCTCACCGATCGCGAGGGCCTCGGCGACGTCATGCTCAAGGCGCCGTTCCTGCGCGCCTTGCGGCGGGCGTTCCCGGACCACGACGTGTGGTGGATAGCCGATCACCAGTCGGAGATGGACGGCGACCTGCGCGCGATCGTCGGCGAGGGCGTGACCAGGGTGATCACCGAGGCGGCGCTGAATGGCTCGCCCGGCTCGGCCTGGCCGAGGCTGCGAGCGCTGCCCAGGTTCTCGAAGGTCTTCGACTCCCGGACGATGGGCGCCGACGTCGCCTTGGCGCGCTTCGGGCTTCGCCACGACGGGTTCTACTGCTGCCTGGGCGGCTACGTGCTCTGCGACGGCGTTCCTCCCAGCAGAGCCCGGCCGAGGCATGTCGCCGAACGGATGCTGTCGCTGATTCATTGCGCGACCGGGCGACCCGCCGACGCGTCCGGCCGGCTCGAAGCCTCCGCGGCGGCGTGCGCCGCCGCCCGCCGGCAGCTGCCGGATGCGCGCGCCTATGTCGGCATAGCCCTCGGCAGCCGGCAGGCGATCAAGAACTGGCCATTGGATAAATACCTGGAAACCGCGCGCGCCGTGCTCGGGCTGGGCTCGACGCCCGTCTTCTTCCTGGGCCCGTTCGAGCGGGATGCGAAGCCCGCCGTCGAGGCCCTGGCCGGCGCGGTCATCCTGGAGTCGGACCCGCGGCTCCCCCGCCGCGAGACGCTCGACCTGCTCATCGCCCAGGGCCAGAGGCTCTCGCTGCTGATCGCCAACGACAATGGCGTCGGCCACCTGCTCGGCGCCGCCGGGACGCCGGTAATCAGCCTCTTCGGCCCCACCGACCCCGCCCGATGGGCGCCCGTCGCTCCGGCCAACCGGATCCTGCGGGCGCGGGACTACGACCGCCGAGGCGACATCGCCGCGATCCCGGTCCGCGACGTGGTGGACGCCGCGATGGCGATGCTGGACCGGGTCGGGATCGCGCCCAACCGATCGCCGGCATCCCTTTCCCCACAATAGAGTGGGGCGAGGGAGGGATCGTCAGGTCGCTCGCCGCAGCGCCGCGACGAAGAAGCCGTCCGCGCCGGCGGTGCGCGGGGTCAGGCGCAGGAAGCCGGCGTCGGTGCGCCACCGTTCGGCCTCGGCCAGGGCGATCGGCTCGACCGCGAAGTCGTCGCGCCCGGCCAGGAAGGCCGCGATCCGGTCCTCGTTCTCCTCCGCGAACAGCGAGCAGGTGACGTAGACCAGTCGCCCGCCTGGCTTCACGAACCCGGACGCCGCGCCGAGGATCGCGTCCTGCTCGCCCATCCGCCGCGCCAGCTGCTCCGGCGTCAGCCGCCACTTGGCGTCCGGATGCCGCCGCCAGGTTCCCGAACCGGTGCAGGGCGCGTCGACGAACACCAGGTCCATGCGGCGCTCCAGGCCGGCCAGCGCATCGGACCGGATCGGAGAGCGGACCTGCAGGTTGCGCACCCCGGCCCGCTGCGCCCGGGTCACCGTCTCCTTCAGCCGCCGCGCGTCGGAGTCGTAGGCGTAGAGCTGGCCGGTGTTGGCCATCGCAGCGGCCAGCGCCAGGGTCTTGCCGCCGCCGCCGGCGCAGAAGTCCAGCACCTGCTGGCCCTTGATCTCGCCGGCGACCGCGGCCGCGAGCTGCGAGCCGGCGTCCTGGACCTCGAACCAGCCTTTGGCGAACTCCGGCGTCGCCTCCACCGGCGCGGCGCGCTCGTTGGCGGCCGGGGCGGGGATGCGCAGCCCGCTCGGCGACATGGCCAGCGGCCGCGGCCCAAAGGGCGCCAGCGCCTTCGTCACGTGCGCCACGTCGGTCTTCAGCGTGTTCACCCGCAGATCGACCGGCGCCCGCGCCGCCAGGGCCTCGGCCTCCGCGGCGCGGTCCTCGCCGAACACCCGCGCCAGCGCCCCGTCCATCCAGTCCGGATAGTCGCCCCGCACCGGCGCCGGCGCGCCCGCCAGCGGGACGGGATCGGCCAGGCGCGCTCGCTCGGCTTCGCTCAGCGGCCCCGGTCCATGCGGCTCGCGCGCCGCCGCCTCAAGCCGCTCCAGCGGCCAGTCCCACGCCAGGCGCAGCGCCGCCAGGGTGCGCGCCCGATCGCTCTCCTCGCCCATCGTCCAGGCCAGCGAGCGCCGCCGCCGCAGCACGTCCAGCACCAGCCCGGAGACAAACGCCCGGTCCTTGGCTCCGGCGTAGCGCGCGCCCTCGCCCCAGGCCTTCAGCGTCAGATGCGCCGGCTTGTGGCGCGCCTCCATGTCCGCCAGCACCTCGATGGCGGCCGCGACCCGCCCGCCGTCACGCATGAGCCAGGGCCAGGACGTTGCTGACGGCTTGTTCGGGCGTCATGTCGGCGGGCGGGCGCCATGCGAAGCCTCGCCTCACCGGGGTTTGTCCGCGCCAGACCCGCACCAGCGCCGCGGCGAGGTCGCGGGCGTCGCCGAGCTCGACCAGTTGACCGGTGACGCCATCCTCGACCAGCTCGTCGATGCTCGCGCCGCGCGAACCCACGACCGGTACGCCGCACATCAGGCTTTCGATCACCGTATTGGGCAGGTTGTCCACCAGCGACGGCAGCACCGACGCCTCCGCCCGCCGCAGCACCGCGTGAAGCCGGGCCCTCGGCAGGGGACCGGTCGCCAGGACCCAGCCCGACTGCGCGCCCCACAGCCCGCGCCAACGGCGCCAGTCGTCCAGCGATGCGTGTGACCCGGTCCAGACCATTGTCAGCTCCGGCGCCTCGGCCCAGGCCAACGGCAGGGCACGAGCCAGCACCTCGGTCCCCTTGCGCGCGATCAGCTGGCCGAAATGCAGCAGAAACCGCTCGGGCAGCGCGAGACCGGCGTCGTCGGGGCCCGCCGGCGCCTCGGGGTACGCGGGAGGGCGGATGACCCGCAGATCGATGCCGTGCATGCGTGCAAAGTGATCGGCGATGTAGCGGCTCGGCGCATAGGCGACGTCGGCCTGCCGGATCGCGCGGCGCTCCAGCATCGCGCGGAACGGCTCGACGAGCGACCTTCGATGGTCGATGGCGTTGTAGAGGTCGGCTGCGGAGCTGCAGCGGACCACGTGCGGACGCCCGGGGCGGCGGCGCACGAACAGGCCGGTCGCGTTCAAGTCGGCGCTCTGGACCAGGTCGAAGGGCGCCGCCGCGTGCCGCCGCTCGAGGGTCGAGGACAGCGCGCTCGCCTGCATCAGCCAAGGGATGGCGCGGTTGCAGGGCGGCAGGCGCACCTGCTCGGTCCAGTTCGTCCGATGGACGGTGACGTCGCCGTCCGCCAGGGTTCCGGATCGATGCACGCTGGCGACGAAGACCTCGGTCTCATGGCCGGAGCCGAGCAGCGCGCGAGCCATGCGCTGAACGTACGTCGCCAGCCCACCGGCGTCCCGGTGTTCCGTCGGATATTCCGGACTCAGAAAAGCGATGCGCATTTGCCCGGCCCCGTCGCGCCGGGTTTAGACGCATCGGCGAACCTTCACCAGGGCGGCGCCCTCCTCAAAGCAGTTGCGCGAGCACCATCAGGATCCCCGCCAGCGCGGCGTTCCAGACCAGCGAGCGGATCAGCGGGACGCCGGCGAGGTAGAGGCCCAGGTAGGCCACGCGCGCCCAGAGGTAGAGGTGGGCGCCGATCAGGCTCCAGACGTCGAAGCGATGCGTGACCGCCACCGCCAGCACCGCGGCCACGAACAGCGGATAGGTCTCCAGCAGGTTGGCCAGCGCCCGCTGCGCCCGGCCCACCAGCGGGGTCGGCGGCGCCGCGGGCGTGTCGCGGGGGCTGGCGGCCCACCGCAGCCCGTACTGCCGGTTGGCGAGCTGGGCGGCGATCACGATCTGGACGACGACGAGGCAGACGCTGAAGCCCAGGACCGCGATCTCGCCTGGAACCGGCGGCTTCACACCTGGCTCGGGTAGTTCGGGCTCTCGCGGGTGATCATCACGTCATGGACGTGGCTTTCGCGCAGGCCCGCGCCGGAGATGCGCACGAACCTGGCGCGGGTCTGGAAGGCGGCGATGTCCGGCGCGCCGACGTAGCCCATGGCGGCCCTGAGGCCCCCGACCAGCTGGTGGATCACCGGACCGATCGGGCCCTTGTAGGGCGTCTGGCCCTCGACGCCCTCCGGCACCAGCTTCAGCGCGTCCTCGACCTCTTTCTGGAAGTAGCGGTCGGCCGAGCCGCGCGCCATCGCCCCGACCGAGCCCATGCCCCGGTATTCCTTGTAGGAGCGGCCCTGGTAGAGAAACACCTCGCCCGGCGCCTCGTCGGTGCCGGCGAACATCGAGCCCAGCATCGCCGTCGACGCCCCCGCCGCGATCGCCTTGGCGAGGTCGCCGGAGTACTGGATGCCGCCGTCGGCGATCACCGGCGTCCCGGAGTCCTCGGCGGCGCGCACCGCGTCGGCGATGGCGGTCAGCTGCGGCACGCCCACCCCGGCCACCATCCGCGTCGTGCAGATCGAGCCGGGACCGATCCCCACCTTCACCGCGTCGGCGCCGGCGTCGATCAGCGCCCGCGCGCCGTCGTAGGTGGCGACGTTCCCCGCCACGATCTGCACCCGGTTGGTCTGGCGGGCGAGCCGGCGCACCGCCTCCGCCACCTGCGCCGAGTGGCCGTGGGCGGTGTCGATCACCACCACGTCCACGCCGGCCTCCATCAGCGCCAGCGAGCGCTCGAAGCCGGCGTCGCCCACCGTCGAGGCCGCGCCCACCAGCAGCCGGCCCTGCGCGTCCTTGGCCGCGTTGGGGTGCGCCTGCGCCTTCTCCATGTCCTTGACGGTGATCAGGCCGACCGCCCGATAGGCGTCGTCGACCACGATCAGCCGCTCGATCTTGTGCTGGCGCAGCAGCCCCCGCGCCGCGTCCTGCGAGACGCCCTCGCGGACGGTGACCAGCCCCTGCTTGGTCATCAGCTCCGAGGCCGCGACCTTGTCCGAGGCCTCGAAGCGCATGTCGCGGTTGGTGAGGATGCCCACCAGCTTGCCCGACTCCCGCTCCACCACCGGGAAGCCGGAGATCTTCCGCCGCGCCATGATCTGGCGCACCTCGGCCAGGGTGGTGTCCGGATGGATGGTCAGCGGGTTGATCACCATCCCGCTCTCGAAGCGCTTCACCTCCCGCACCTGGTCGGCCTGTTCGGAGGGCGAGAGGTTGCGGTGCAGGACGCCCAATCCGCCGGCCTGGGCCATGGCGATGGCGAGCCGGCTCTCGGTGACCGTGTCCATGGCCGCGGACACCAGCGGGATGTTGAGCGCGATCTGGCGGGTGAAGCGGCTGGCCGTGTTCACCTGGGTCGGCATCACCTCGGAGGGGCCGGGTTCGAGCAAAACATCGTCGAAGGTCAGGCCTTCGCGAATATCCATGAGCCGGTCTAAGTCCCTGATCCTGAGTTAAACCAAATCGTTATCGTCTCGCGCGCCGGAGTTCCGGCGCGGATGCGCTCAGGATATGAAGGGGCTCCCGCCGCATCACGCCGACAGGCGTGCGCGTCCTTACACGAATGGACGATTCCGGCCAACACCGTGCATCGCGGCCGCCGCGGGCCGGCGCAGGGACCGGGAGAGAGTCAGCGCTCCCGTCGCCGTCGCCAGGCTCTGCGGCTGAACGGATTGAACGCCGTGGGCTCCGGCCTCGGCGCCGCCGGCGACATCTCCGGCGCCTCGGCCGCCCCCTCCCCGGCCACGCCGACCGGCCGTCCGTGGTCCCAGACCTCGACGCGCCAGCCCAGCCGCCCGCCGACCAGCAGCGCGTCCTGGTCGTTCAGGCAGTCGAGCGACACCTCGCCCAGCAGCCGCTGGCCCGCGTCGAATCTGGCGAACCGATAGGATCTCACCGGCGCAGAGTCAGAGCGTCGCGGTTTTGCGTCAAGAAGCTGCAACCGGACCCGAGACCCCGAACCACGTCAGGGCGCCTGGCCGTCGAACAAACGCGTCGCCAACCCGGACGCTTCGCCCCGGCCGTCGAAGCCGCCCTGCGTGACGCCGGCTCGCGCGCCGTCTAGGGTGCCCGGAAGTTGCACCCGGAGGGACGCTTTTGACCGATACGCCCGTCGCCAAGCCGGCCCGAAGGCTCGACGCGTTCTTCCACATCGAGAAGGTGACCTGGGTCCATCACTGGACCGACAGCCTGTTCTCGTTCCGCACCACCCGCTCGCCGGACCTGAAGTTCGCCAGCGGCCAGTTCGTGATGGTGGGTCTGGTGCTGCCCGACGGCAAGCCGCTGCTGCGCGCCTATTCCGTCGCCTCGTCCACCGAGGATCCGGAACTGGAGTTCTATTCGATCAAGGTGCCGAACGGCCCGCTGACCTCGCGGCTGCAGCACATCCAGGTCGGCGACGAGGTGCTGGTGGGCAAGAAGCCCACGGGCACGCTGGTGCTCGAGGGGCTGCGGCCCGGCAAGCGGCTCTATCTAGTCGGCACCGGCACCGGGCTCGCGCCGTGGCTGTCGCTGGTGCGCGATCCGGCCGTCTACGCCAGTTTCGACGAGGTGATCGTCACCCACACCGTGCGCGAGGTGCGCGACCTCGCGTACCGCGACCTCTTCGAGACGGAGCTGTTCGACGATCCCCGGGTCGGCGCGATGGCGAAGGCCAAGCTGCGCTACTACCCCTCGGTCACCCGCCAGCCGTTCCGGCATCAAGGGCGGATCACCGACCTGATCGCCTCCGGCAAGCTCTTCGCCGACCTCGGCCTGCCCCCGCTCGACCCCAAGGTCGACCGCCTGATGCTCTGCGGCAGCCCCGAACTGCTCGCCGACCTGAAGGCGATGCTGGAAGCCCGCGGCTACGAAGAGGGCGCGGTCTCGGAGGCCGGCGACTACGTGCTGGAACGGGCGTTCGTCAGCTGAGGGCCGCTGGCGAGGCGTCTCAGGGGGAGGATTCCGTCATGGCTCATAAGGTCGACAGCATAGCGGCGCGGGTTGGCCTGCCGATGTTGCTGGTCCTGGCGCTCTCCATGATCGCCGGCCCGGCCGCCGCTTTCTCCTATTACCTCGACGACGAACTGAAGGAGGTGGCGGCCCAGGATCGGACTGCGGTCGCCAACCCTCAGCCCGTGCAAGTGATCTTCCAGATCACCAAGAACGGAGCGCCGGTCCCCAGCGGCAAAGGCTACGCGATCCTGAAGGACAAGGTGCTGGACGCGGTGAGAGCCAGCGGCGTGTTCAGCGACGTGTCGGACGCACCCAGCGCGGGCGGCGCGGTTGTCACCATCACCCTCGACAGCGTTTCGACCCCCGAGGAGGAGCGCGACGCCGGACGCCGGGGCTACCTGAGCGGCCTCACTCTCGGCCTGGCGCCGGGAAGCGCGACGGACCACTACGTGTGGACGGTGGAGTTCGTGGCGAGCCCGTCAGCCCCGAAGATCACCGAGACCGCGAAGGAGTCGCTCACCGTCGCCGTCGGCCTGGTCCAGCATCCGCCGCCGAACACCGTCAAGATGCCGACCTACCACGACGCGATCTTCGCGATGATCCGGGACGTGGTCTCCAACACCCTCAACGACCTCGCCAAGGATCCCGGATTCCAGAGCGGCGCGGCGCCGGGGAAGTGAGCCGATGGACGTTCGCCGCCGCGGGGCGTTCTATAGAGCAGACACTTGAGGTCACGCGTCCATGAGCCCCCCGATCGTCGCCGCCCTTTACCTCCTGGCCATGATCGCCGTGATCGTCGGCGTCGACGTGGCGTTCTTCCGGCATCAGTTCTGGCCGCGGCTGGCGGTGAACGTCGGCATCGTCCTGGTGTTCGGCGCCTGCTACGTCCGGTTCCTCGGCCATCCCTGGTCGCCGGGGAAGTGACCGCCTCGGTGCAGCGAGGCCAGCCACGTCACCCCGGCCGCACACCCGCGAAGGCGGGTGGGAGAGCCGGGGCCGGACCGTCCGGTTCCCAGACGACGTCCAGCTGGGCCGTGGCGCGTCCGGCCCCGGATCAGCGCCGCCGTTGGCGGCTTGTCCGGGGTGACGGCGCATGGGCTTCTGAGGTTCGAGCATGAGCAACATCACGTCGGCCGATGCCGGCCGTTCGATCCTGGCTGCGGGCCCAAAACAAGAACACCAACTTCCGAGCGGCGCAAGTCGCTTGGTTAAAACCTCCAAGCCATTAAGCCCTTAAGCCGAGCCGCCAACCTGCCCCGCCCTACCCCCGGTCCCGCATCAGCCTCCCCTGCTCCCGCTTCCAATCGCGTTCCGCTTCCGTGGCGCGTTTGTCGTGGGCTTTCTTGCCGCGGGCCAGGGCGACTTCGAGTTTCACCAGGCCCTTGTCGTTGAAGTAGAGGCGGGTCGGCACCAGGGTGCGGCCTTCGCGCTGGGCGGCGGCGATGAGTTTGTCGATCTGGCGGCGATGCATCAGCAGCCGGCGCTGGCGGCGGGGTTCGTGGTTGAAGCGGTTGGCGGGGCCGTATTCGGGGATGTGGGCGTTGATCAGCGCCAGGTCGCGGCCCTCCACGCCGACGTAGGACTCGGCGATGTTGGCGCGGCCCTG